>CAZKMT010000121.1:0-1521 GCA_964554115.1 uncultured Prevotella sp. | reverse complement strand
TACGCAAAACTTCCATTTCTGATGTCGACAACTGAATTTCCATATTGCAAAGATAGTATATTTCGAACGATTTTTCGCATTTCACTTACTTTTGACTATAATTGGCAACTTGCAGACATCCGTTTTCAGTAGATTATGGTATCTGATTCTGAAATTGGCAAGAGTGGTAAATATACAAAGCAAGCAATGACAGACCATGACAAGATGAATATCCATATAGATTGGGAAAGCGGTTTTCCTTGCAAAATAGTCATTCTATATGGAGTCTGCTTGACAATCTGTATGTAAAGCGGAAAGTTCCTTAAGCGCGCGACACAGGAAAATAGTGTAATCGTATTTCCTGTCAGTCACTATATTTCATGGGATAGGGTAGACGCATTGCCACTCTCTGTGCCGGACAGCGAATCACGCGACGTTGAGGATAGCAATTCAATGTTTTCAGCCCATATTTCCATCGTGTTATATTTCATTCCGCTTTTGTTGTTGTACGTGGCATAACGGATGCGCCCCTCAACATAGAGCTTGTCGCCCTTGTGGACATGCTTCTCTACAAACTTGGCAATGTTGCGCCACAACAACACGTTGTGCCTGTCCGTGCGCTCCGGCACCTCCGTCCCGTTCTGAAGAACATATCCACGCTCTGTCGTCACAAGCGTAAGGCGCGCCACGGCCACGTCGCTATCAACATAGCGCACCTCAGGCTCACGGTCGACATTACCGATAAGCATCACCTTATTCATTCATGCAAAACGGATTGGAGTCTTGAACACGAAAGAAAACCTGCCAACGCGCCGGATGAGGCGTTATTTGCATTGGCCCAAATAGCGGAACTTGAAGTTTTTGCCTTTTGCAGACGGGAACTGGCTTCTGCTGTCGACGCGCTGCCGCAGGTGATTTACTATTCTGTTATAGCAATCAAGCCCCGACACTGCCTTGCACTGCGCGACAAAATGCGTGTCGCGGTACTGGTATTTGCCCGTGCCCGGCACCTGGAGCACACGTTTGAAATCAATGACACCCTCATACCATCCCGGAAGTTCCTCGTTGAGGTGTGCCATTATGGGCGATATGATTTTCTCCCTTTCGTTTGTCGACGGCGCACTGCGCAACGCACGCTTCTCCTTGAAGTCAAGCATGGTGGCGGCTTCAGTCTTTATTATGATGAAATACACACGCGGACGAATCTTGTATCGCTTGGGATAATAGACATCACTTGCCGCATACTCGCGGATATCCTCTTCCAGCATCGGGTTCATGCCTATATCATCAATGTTTGCAAGGAAGTCTAAAGCGTCATCCACATTATGAACCAAAATCTCCCTGTCGAAATATCTTAAATACAAGTTCATCGTAAAATGTTGTTTTTCTGTGTGCAACCAAAAGAGCGGAAAACGGGACTCGAACCCGCGACCCCGACCTTGGCAAGGTCGTGCTCTACCAACTGAGCTATTTCCGCCAACAATAAAGTGAAGAGGAGGAGACTCGAACTCCCACGTCGCAATTGACACTACCCCCTCAAAG
>CAZKMT010000120.1:0-1549 GCA_964554115.1 uncultured Prevotella sp. | reverse complement strand
CGAAGGCATACACATCTATGACACGTCGGTGTTTTCGGATTACCACAATGCCACCGGAAATTCCGTGGCCGTCCATTACTGTGAGGGCAGCTGGGTGAAGAAATCCACACTTGGAAGAGTAAAGTCACGTTTGTACAGAATCGGATGGTTGCGCAGTCTTGTCAGCAGAATATGGAAAAAATGATCCCCAACATCTCTTACACCCTCCGCCACGACCTTTGCACGGGTTGCGGCATCTGCCAGTCCGCCTGTCCGTCTGAAGCCATCCGCATCATCGTGAAGCAGGGTCGTTTTGTTCCCGAAGTGAATGAGGCAAACTGTAGGAACGGCAAGGGCTGCCACCGTTGTTATGACACTTGTCCGGGTCTTGGTATGGATCTGTGCAGAATAGCCGAGGAGCTATTCGCAGACGAGGACACCAAGGCAGACAAGATGGTGGGCCGTTACCTAAAGTGTTTCACAGGCCACAGCAACAATGAGGACATACGCTACCATTGCGCCAGCGGCGGCATGGTGAGCCAGTTCATGATATTCCTGCTCGAAAAGGGGTATATTGACGGAGCGGTGGTGACGGCCTTCGACCCCGGCAATGAATTACTGGTGCGCCCATACATAGCCCATAACCGCGAGGAAGTGTTGCAGGCAAAGAGCAGCAAATACGCTCCCGTATCGCTTCACGGCATGGCACAGGCAATCAAACGGGAACGTGGCACGAGATATGTCATTGTAGGATTGCCATGCCACATACAAGGTTTCCGCAAGTTGGAAGCCATCGACCGCAAGTTCCGTGAGAAGATTGCCGGATATTTCGCAATCTACTGCTCTTCGGGCAGGACTTTCCACCTGACGGAGCATGTGTTCAAGGAACGTGGCATCCGCAAGGAAGATTTGACTTATTTTGCCTATCGTGACGAAGGCTGTCTTGGCTCTCTCGTTGCAAAGCAACGACGCGGTATCAGGGTTACCAATAGTAACTCTGAAACCGCTCTTTATAAAGAAGACGAAGTCTATAAAGAGCGGTTTCAGAGTTACTATCACCCGCTCAGAAGTTTCTTCATTCCGCGCCGTTGCCTGTTCTGCATAGACCACTACGGGGAACTGGGGGATGTATGTTTTGGCGACATACACATCGAGCCTTACATCCGCGACAAGGTTGGGGTTAACTCGCTGGTGGTGCGCAGTCAACGATGGCTCGACTTGCTGTCGGAGGCCAAGGACGATGGCTGCATCACGCTTGACGAGATAAGCGTGGAGACACTCAACTCGTCGCAGAAGATGGCCGGAAAGAAAAAGGGACGCAACGGCGAGTTCGTCAACCTGAACAGGCGTCTCGGCCGCGCTGTCCCGCAATACGACGCAGACTACCTGCGCCAACCGACAATAAAGACAGCCATCGACTACGCACAGAACAGGGCGCAGCAATTCCTTGGAAGGCACAAAAGCCTTTGGTGGCTGGTGTCGATGCTGAAGAAAGACACAAACAAACTGAAATAGAACAAATGTCAACATCAAAAATATCTTGGGTGTCAATTGCTCAAGGATGGGCAAT
>CAZKMT010000119.1:0-1606 GCA_964554115.1 uncultured Prevotella sp. | reverse complement strand
CCCTCTGCCGACAATGGCGGAATCGTCAGAGGGCGTTAACCCCCCTCTTCTGGTACATTAACGGCAGGCGCATAAATGGTGGAAACCACCACACCGTCAATGCGCTCGGCAAACAGCACCATGCCGTTGACCACGGTGTCGGAGGCGGTCATGTTGGTGTAATCCGGCTCTTCGTGAATACCGATGTAGCCGGTGTTGTCCGTGGTGAAGGAAAACGCCTCGTTCAGGTCTGCGCCGTTGACGGGCACATAGTAGAGCACAATGTTGTCCTTGGCGGTGGCGTAAATGGTGCCCTTGGGAACGCTGGAATTGAGAATCACGGTGCCAAGGCCGAGGAAGTTCTCAACATAGTTCATGCCGAATGCGGTCTGGAGGGTGATGTTCGCAGTGGCCAGATAGTCCGCCACATCCAGCGGGTTCATGAAGTACACCGCGCCGATCTCATCGTCCTCAAACAGCACCTGAAGTTGGCCCCACGCCTGCGCCAGGGCAGACTGGAAGGTTTCGCCGGTCGCCGTGCCAGTGCCGGTGGCGAGGAAGTCGAAGAAGTCCTTGCGGATACCGCGCTGCACATCCCGCAGCATCTCTTCCGTGGTCATGTCCACGGCCTGCTCGTAGCCGCGCTCGATAATCGCCTCGGCGGAGGTGGCCTTGCGCCACTTTTTCAGCGTGATTTCCGCCCAGGTCACGGCCTCGGTCTTGTACTTGGACAGGGGGATGGTATCGCCCTCGGAAACCTCGCCGCTCTCCAGCGTGCCGGTAGCCTTGTAGGTTTTCAGGGTCGTACCCGCCTGCTTCGCAACCTTGCGGGTCACGCCCAGGGCCTCCATCAGCTTCTTGATGGAATAGCCGAACATTTCAACGAACTCAACCTCACGAACTCGCGCAAGGTCAGATTTGGTAATCAGATTGGTTTCTGCCATACTGCGTCAGTCTCCTTTCGCTGTGTTGTTGGTAAATAAACTCATGTTCGCGGCGATGGCAGCACGGCGCTCGGAACGGTCTTTAATAGACATGATTTCGTCCCGCGTCATGGTCTTGCCGCCGTTAGCCGGTGGATTTGCGGTGTTTGCGCCCCGTGTCTCCGTGGTGGTGATGAAGTCTGCCCACTCGGTTTTCACGCTCTCCGTGAGCTTCTCCGCGCCCTTGATGGCCCCCTTATCGTCCAGCTCTACGCCGTCCACATCGGAGACCTTCAACACGGATTCAATGCGCTTTTCGCTGATCCCGGCCTCTTGCAGGAGCGCCCGATACGCCTTTTCTTTGGCCGCGTGGCTCTCCTTTTGGGTCTGCTCGGTCTTGTAGTCCTCAAATTCCTCTTTCAGGGCCTCGTACTTGACCTTGTAGCTGTCGTTCTTTCCAGCCTCAAGATCAGCCTGCGCCTGTTCCAACTGCTTCTGGACGGCGGGCAGGGCTTCCGCGTCGGCCTTGTATTTCGCGATGTCCGCTTTCAGGCCGTCTACGGTGTCGGTGTGGGCCTCGATAATGGTGTCTACCTGCTCATCGGTCAGGCCCATTCCCTTGAGCAGCTTTCTGGTTAATGCCATATTCAGTCTCCTTTTCTTTGGCCCCAGTACTTCGGGGGCGACTGTGATATAAAAACCGC
>CAZKMT010000118.1:0-1735 GCA_964554115.1 uncultured Prevotella sp. | reverse complement strand
ACGATGCCATAGATGTCCCGTTTACAGATGCCATCCCCTCGGATTATGACGGCGTGATGGGTGTCCCTATTTCCTTTTTGGATAAGTATTGCCCTGAGCAATTTGAAATCTTAGGGATAACAAAGACGTGGTTTGGTAGTGCTTCCAAGATTTATCCCGAACAAATACAAGTAGACCGTCATGGGAAAAAATCCAAAGTGACGAAACTCAATGACGGGGCAGTCTTGCTTCACGCCGAAGTTCCTCAGAACGAAACTTATTATGTGGTTGATGGGAAATATTACACCCAAGTCTATGCACGTGTTCTTATCAAACATATCGGATTATAATTTGCGAATCGATTTGAAATCATAAAGACAGGCATATATGAAGACAACACTACATACGGAGTGGACGGTTGCGGATGTTTGCAAAGGTTTCACGTACAATGAATTGGAGGGCAAGGGACTGTTCGGGCTTGACGGACGGCTCACTATTCAGCCAGAGTATCAACGCCACTACATCTACAACGACGGCAAACGGGATGTGGCGGTAATAGAATCGTTGCTGAAAGGCTATCCGATAGGACTTATTTATTTCAATCGCACGAATGACGGCCGCTTTGAAGTGCTTGACGGCCAGCAGCGCATCACGTCTTTCGGACGGTTCGTCACCGGTAAATTCGCCATAGTCTACGGAGGCCGTGAGGAATACTTCAGCGGCCTTCCCGTTGAAGAGCAACAAAAGATAATGCAGTCGTCGTTGCTCATCTACGAATGCGAGGGAGAGGAAAGAGAGATAAAGGAGTGGTTCAAGACCATAAATATCGTAGGCATACCCCTCAACGAACAGGAATTGCGCAACGCCATATATTCGGGCGAGTTCGTCACGGCGGCAAAGCGCGTGTTCAGCAATTCGAAAAATTCGGAAGTACAGAAGTGGAGTCATTACGTAAAGGGCGACGTGAAGCGGCAGGACTACTTGGCCGAAGCCCTGAAGTGGGTGTGCGCCAGCAAGGGGATGACCATCGACGCATACATGAGCCAGCACCGCCGCGAGGGATCCATAGGCGAACTCGAAAGCTATTTCCGCTCCGTGATAGACTGGGTTTCCACCACGTTCACGATGGTGGAGCGCGACATGTGCGGCCTGGAGTGGGGCAGGCTTTACGAGACTTACCACAAAACGCCATACAGCATCGACCACGTGACGGAGCGTGTGCTCGCCCTGAAAGCGGACGAGAGCATCAAGTGCCCGCGCAACATCTATGAGTACGTGTTGGGCGGCGAAGCGGACAAAAGCCTGCTGCAAATCCGCCTGTTCGAGGAGTCTACGAAGCGCGCGGCATACGCCCGCCAGACAAAGGCGGCGGAGAAGGAAGGCGTTTCCAACTGTCCCCTGTGCGCCATAGGCGACAATACCAACAAGAAACGCATCTACAAACTCAACGAAATGGATGCCGACCACGTGACGGCATGGAGCAAGGGCGGCGCGACTTCCATTGAGAATTGCGAGATGCTGTGCAAGACGCACAACCGCTCAAAGGGCAACAAATGACGCGGCAACATCGCGGGACAAGTGCGCTTTGAGGGAGTTGTGAACGTGCCGATTCCCTCAAAGCGGTATATGCAGAAAACCTTTCTCCTCTCCCGATACGCGGCAAGGCTTTTCCAGCCATAGCCCCGCCTCTCGCGCTGCCGTCGTGCCTGCCCGGAAGCGCGGCGCGGGCGGCTTCCGGATGCCCGTCAAGAAAAAT
>CAZKMT010000117.1:0-1744 GCA_964554115.1 uncultured Prevotella sp. | reverse complement strand
GGGTGGCGCATTGACTACTTTCTGGTAAGCGCAACCCACAAGGAATACATCACGAAGTTTGTTCACCATAAAGACATTTACGGCTCTGACCATTGCCCCGTTGAAATGCACTTCAATGAATGGAAGATAGGCGTAGACGCCCTTACGGACGATGAGTTGGCCGAGCAATGGAATACCATTGATTGGGCAACCGCCGAGGAATCATTGCTTGATATGCAGCGTAAACTCACTAAAGCGTCATTCGTAAATAATGCCGGCCGCATCGTAGAAATGCAGAAAAAGATAGTGCGGAGCAAGTGGGCAAAGTGTCTTGCTGTCCGCCATGTGACCGATACTTCATCCGGACCCGGTATTGACGGTATAAAGTGGACTACGCCAGCCGAAAAAATGCGCGCAGCATTATTGTTGACATCGCAGGGCTACAAAGCGCAGCCGTGCCGGCACATCGTATTGCAATCCAAGAATAACACCAAGGAGCGCCGAATAAGCATACCCACCATGTACGATAGGGCGATGCAAGTGCTATACGGTTATGCGCTTTCGCCAATCGCCGAGGCGACAGGTGAAAGGAAGTCGTTTGCGTTCAGAAAGGGCAGATCGCTGCAAGATGTTCACGCGTTCATGATGGACTGTTTGAGCGGAGTGCACGCACCTCGGTATGTTTTAATCACCGACGTCAAGTCTTATTACGGTAAAATCAGCCACGAATGGCTTATGAAGAATATCCCTATGGACAAAACAGTCTTGGGGGAATTTTTGAAGGCGGGATACATATTTGCAGGCAGTTTATTCCCGACCGAAGAAGGTATATCGTTAGGGTCAAACATTTCACCGATTTTGGGGAACATGACTCTGGACGGAATGCAAAAGTACATATATGACGAGTTTTACAAAGACGGTGAGATAGACTATGGTAACGGCAACCTAATTCGCTTTGCTGATGATATAATTATCAATGCGAGAAGTCAAAAAGACGCAGAGCGATTCAAAGAGATTATACAGCAGTTCCTGTCAGAACGCGGACTCCGTATGTCCGAAGATAAGACGAAGATAGTTGACGTGTACGAAGGCTTTGACTACCTCTCACGGCACTATGTACGAAAGTGCAATGTGATTTACTCCTGCCCGTCGCAGGGGGCGGTAAACAAATTCGAGGGGATATTATGCGACTTTATACTGAACTATAAAGGGTCACAGCAATCTCTCATCGAATCATTGAACAGGAAGTTGCGTGGATTTGCCAACTACCACAGGGTAACGGAGGCTATGGAAGCCTTCCGCCACCTCGATGTGGCGGTCAATGCCTATCTGCTGGAATTATGCCGAACCAAGCATCCAAAGATGGCACAGCAAAGGATAATTGATAAATACTGGTACAAACGGAGCGACGGGCAATTTGTCTATGCCCTGAAAGACAAGATTGAGTGCCAGGTAATACGGCTGTCTGAAACGCTGCTCATAACCCCACAACGCAAGCTGAAAACAAATGCCAACCCATACCTTGAGATCGATTACTTTGAAAGCCGAAACGATACAAGGGACAAAATCAACGTGTCGGGCAAGTACAAAGCTATATGGCAAAGGCAACAGGGGCGGTGCTATTACTGCGACCAACCGATATTGGCAGACCATGCAAGGGAGGTCATCCTTATCGACGCGGCAGCGCAGCCGCACATAAATAACCTCGCGTATATACATAAGGCTTGCGAAGGCAACGAGTTTTTGCAACTGCAAACTTCTGACT
>CAZKMT010000116.1:0-2108 GCA_964554115.1 uncultured Prevotella sp. | reverse complement strand
CTCCCACGGTGTCCCACGCCCAGCGCACGGCGTGGCCGAGCGGCGGCTCGCCCGTCTCCGTGGGCTGGAACTTGTCCACCTCGGGCAGCTCCAGCGGGAGGCAGTGTTCGGGAATCATGCGCGGCATACCGTCCTTGTAGTAGACGGGGAACGGCTCGCCCCAGTAGCGTTGGCGGGAGAAGATGGCATCGCGCAGACGATAGTTCACCTTTACGCGGCCGAGACCGTGGTCGGCGACATACTTCTTCGTGGCGGCGATGGCCTCCTTCACGGTCAGTCCGTTGAGCGAGAGACCCGTCTTGCCCTCCAGCGCGGCTGTGGGCGAGTTGCAGACGATGCCCTCCTTGGCATCGAAACTCTCCTCGCTCACGTCGCATCCCTCTATGAGCGGGCGTATTTCGAGGCCGAAGTGCTTGGCGAAGGCATAGTCGCGGGAGTCGTGCGCAGGCACGGCCATGATTGCGCCCGTGCCATATCCAGCCAGCACGTAGTCGCTCACCCAGATGGGCACGCGCTCGCCCGTGAGCGGGTTGATGGCATAAGAGCCGGTGAACACGCCGCTGACGCTGCGGTCGGAGATGCGGTCGAGCTCGGTGCGCTTCTTCGTGCGCTCAAGGTAAGCGTCCACCTCGGCCTGCTGCCCGGGCGTGGTGACCCTCGCCACCAGCTCGCTCTCGGGAGCCAGCACCATGAACGTAACGCCAAACATTGTGTCGGCGCGGGTGGTGAAGATGGTGAACTCCTCACCGCTTCCCTTTATCCTGAACGTCACCTCGGTGCCTTCCGACCGCCCTATCCAGTTGCGCTGAGTCTCCTTCAGCGAGTCGGTCCAGTCGATGGTGTCGAGGCCGTCGAGCAACCGACGGGCGTATGCCGACACGCGCAGGCACCACTGGCGCATCTTCTTCTGCACCACGGGGTAGCCGCCGCGTTCCGACACGCCGTCCACCACCTCGTCGTTGGCCAGCACGGTGCCCAGCTGCGGACACCAATTGACCATCGTCTCGCCGATGTAGGCTATGCGGTAGTTCATAAGCACCTCCTGCCTGCGGCGGTCATCCATGGCGTTCCAGTCATCGGCGGTGAACGCCATGTTTTCCGAACAGGCCGCGTCGACACCCTCGGTGCCCCCCGCCGCGAACGCCTCCACCAGCTCGGCGATGGGGCGCGCCTGCTGCCGCCGGTTGTCATAATAGCTGTCGAACATCCGCTGGAAAGCCCATTGCGTCCAGTGGTAGTACTTGGGGTCGCAGGTGCGCACCTCGCGGTCCCAGTCGAACGAGAAGCCTATCTTGTCCAACTGTTCCCGGTAGTGACGGATGTTGGCCTCGGTGGTGACGGCGGGATGCATGCCCGTCTGTATGGCGTACTGCTCCGCCGGCAGGCCGTAAGCGTCGTAGCCCATGGGATTGAGCACATTGTAGCCCCGCAGCCGCTTGTATCTCGCGTATATGTCGCTGGCGATGTAGCCCAGCGGGTGACCCACATGCAGTCCCGCACCCGATGGGTATGGGAACATGTTGAGCACGTAGAACTTCTTCTTCGCCTTGTCCTCAACCACGTGGTAGATGTTACGCTCCGCCCACCGCCGTTGCCATTTCTTCTCGATTTCCCTAAAGTTGTATTCCATTGCCATTATGCTTGTTCTTGTGCCTTATGCCTGCCGACAGCGACGAAAAGACGCTTCCGCCCGTCGGTCGGCGCGCGGCATATCACTTGCAAAGATAATGCAAATGGGGCAAACGGCAAAGGAAACGGGCGAAAAAGGTGTCGCGGCCACACCGTCCGCAAGGCCACTGCCGCATGACTGTGTACGCATTCATCCCTCCAAAGGCCACCGGATGTCGCCAAAGTGTCTCTCGCCACAAAAGGAAGCGGAAACCGCGGGGCGGTAAAAGATGTTTACAAACAAAAGGGCGGCTGTGGCACGACAAACGAACCGCCTTGCGAAACAGGCCATATCGGCTTATGAAACAGGCCGTTTCGCAAGCCAAAACGAGCCGTTTCACGGCACAAAACGGCACATCTCGCAGACCATCTGGGGAACAGACACTTACAACGCGCTCCAAAATGCGAAGAAAAACGACACGCATTGCGAAATATATTTA
>CAZKMT010000115.1:0-2223 GCA_964554115.1 uncultured Prevotella sp. | reverse complement strand
TCGCCCGCTGTCGGCCTTGCCGTTATCCACACCTTAATATATAGGGGCTTTCCGCGAATCTTGTTCCGGCTTTTGGTGGAATGCCCGTCTTGCTTACTGCTCTCGGCATTGCGCCATGCCGTAGTTCCCGTTCTTGCGCGGCGTTCCCGATTTGCGTGCCATGCTGCCGATGTCTGGCCAGCCGTCATTTATTGGCGGGCAGGCGTGGATATTTGCGAGTCCATCCGTCCCAGCGCAGCCGCATCACCCCGAAGAGGGCTTCGCTGAATATGCCTCCGCTCATCTTCGACGTGCCCTCGCGGCGGTTGACGAAAATCACGGGAACTTCCTTTATGCGGAAGCCAATCTTGTAGGCCGTGAACTTCATCTCTATCTGGAAAGCATAGCCCTTGAAGCGAATCTTGTCGAGTTCGATGGTTTCGAGCACGCGCCGCTTGTAGCACTTGAAGCCCGCCGTGGTGTCGTTCACCTTGAATCCCGTAATCAGCTGCACGTATTTCGAGGCAAAATAACTCATCAGCACACGCCCTATGGGCCAGTTTACCACGTTCACCCCTGTGACATATCTCGACCCGATAGCTACGTCGTAGCCCTCGTCGTGGCAGGCGGCGTAGAGCCGTGGCAGGTCGTTCGGGTCGTGGCTGAAGTCAGCGTCCATCTCAAACACATAGTCGTATTTCCGCTCCAGTGCCCATTTGAACCCCGTGATGTAGGCTGTGCCAAGTCCCAGCTTGCCTGCCCGCTCCAGAATGAAGAGGCGGTCGGCAAACTCCGTGGCCATCAGCCGTTTCACTATTGCAGCCGTGCCGTCGGGCGAGCCGTCGTCGATTACGAGTATGTGGAAACATTTCTCCAGCGCGAAGATTGCGCGGATGATTTTCTCTATGTTCTCCTTCTCGTTGTATGTGGGTATGATTATGATGCTGTCGCTTTTGTGCATGGCTGTTTGGTAGGGCTTTTTTATGTCTGTGTCGATGTCGGCCTTTACAATGCAAAGATATTGAATAAGCCGGACATACGGCATCTTTGTTCTCTTAAATTTGCTTGCGTCTGGCCAAATATATTCAGGAATGTGGTCAATGGCGGTATGTTTCATCAATGAGGGTGCATACAATGAGCGCGAGGCTATTCCCGAGAAAAAGTCTTACCTAAGCCCGCTTTGGTTGCAAACAGACGCGCGTTGCCGTTAACATAATTGTGTTAACGGCATCAGCAGAGACTGCTCTTGTCAACCGTCTGACGTTCAGTGAATTGCAAAACCTGTGCTTTTGCACTGCAATACCTGCCTTATTGGATTCCATTTAATGCCTTATTGCACGGCAATACCTGCCTTATTGGCCTGTAATATGACACCCATTGAAAAATGACGGTTGGGCGGCGGCTTTTAGCTGCATATCTGCAAGTATGGACGAATTGCGCATATTTGAATTTCATTATTGCTGAACGGCGGCGTTTTAAGTATATAAAGTTAAATTAATACAAAAAAAACAACAAACGCAAAAAGATTTTGCTTTGGCTTAATTCTTTTTCCATATCTTTGTAGCGTTAATGGACGGGAATGTAGCCGTCAGTGTTATGCCGTCTTAAGTTTTATCTAAAGGATATGCAGAAAATGAAATTCTTTACAGACTTATTTTTTGATGGGTAACCGAATCCAAGTCTGCGACTGGGACAAGTCAGCGTAAGTGTCAATGGCTCAGGCACAAGACGTGAGTGCAACTGACACAAATAGAGAAGTTGACAGCCAGTCTGTGGATGTGATTTCAAGTGACATTTTTCATTTGGTCTGTGTACATGCTGTTTGCAGGCCACTGTTAATAACAAACAAATCAATAAATTATGGTGATTAAAATGCTAAAAGCGAAGTATGCGCTCATTGCTTTGTCAGTCTTATTGTCTGGCACACTTACTTCGTGTCTCGAAGACGAGAAAAATCCATTCGCGCAAGAAGATGGTTTTTATGCACAGTTGCCCGGCGATGGTGGAATCTATCCCGGCTCTGAGGTTGAACTGCGCGGAGAGGGATTCACTTCAAGTGACAAGATCTACATCTATTCCGACGGAATGGATTCGCCAACCGAAGCCCGCATTACCAGCGTGACAAGCGACAGGCTGTTCTTCATCATGCCCGGAGCTTTTCAAAACGTTGAAGTCGACGTCGTGATTCAGCGTGACGGAGAAAACACTACGTTAGGGACATTATGGGTAAGGTCATATATAATC
>CAZKMT010000114.1:0-2273 GCA_964554115.1 uncultured Prevotella sp. | reverse complement strand
GCATCCACCGCCTGTATGAATGGTATCGGAAGGGGATTTGCATCAACCATCAGACGGAATAAACATGAACTGAATATCCGCGTGTTGACGTACTTGCATGTTTTTCTTTATAGGAATAGTAAGAGAAGCCTTTGTGCAAGGCCGCCGTTGTTTCAGACAAACATCCTGACTGTTCGAAATGGTTGGCCATGCGGCGGTTATCAATGACTTATTTCTTTGCTTATGACTTAATCGGTTTGTAAACAGACTGTCGCCATCGGCTGTCGGATGGTCTTTGGAATGGTTGCGGCGGTGTCTCCGGCATCTTCAAGGCTTGTTCGCTATCCACCTTATTTAACGAATAAAGGCAAAAAACCATTGCCAACATTTCGGTTTATATAGGATTTTAGCTACTTTTGCAGCTGTAAACAGAGGATGCGATGATAATATATAACTGGCTTACCAGCCTTGGCCGTTACATGATGCTTATGGGGCGCACTTTTCAGCGGCCGGAGCGTATGCGCATGTTTTTCAAGGAATACATCAAGGAGATGGCCCAGCTTGGTGTCAATTCCATCGGGATAGTGCTGCTAATTTCCTTTTTCATAGGCGCGGTGATATGCATCCAGATGAAGCTCAACATACAGAGTCCGTGGATGCCTCGGTGGACCACGGGCTATGTGACTCGCGAGATAATGCTCCTTGAGTTCTCGTCGTCAATCATGTGTCTCATACTGGCGGGAAAGGTAGGCTCCAACATCGCCTCGGAGATAGGCACCATGCGCGTGACGCAGCAGATAGACGCGCTCGACATCATGGGAGTCAATTCGGCGTGCTATCTCATACTGCCGAAGATTCTGGGTCTGATAACCATCATGCCTTTCCTCGTGATATTCTCGTCGGCCACAGGCATATTGGGCGCTTACGGCACGGCCTACATAGGCCATGTGCTGTCGCCTGAAGACCTTACGTCCGGATTGCAGCATGCGTTCAACTCTTGGTTCATGTGGATGAGCATCATCAAGAGCTTGTTTTTCGCTTTCATCATAGCGAGTGTGCCGTCATATTTCGGCTACACTGTGGAAGGCGGCTCTGTCAACGTGGGCAAGGCGAGCACCGACGCCGTGGTGAGCAGCAGCGTGCTGATACTCTGTTCCGACGTGTTCCTCACGCAACTGTTGAGCTGACCGCGCCCATGTCGGATGCCGGGCGGCTCCGCCGTCACCATTTACAAGACCGTTATGATTGAGATAAGACATATATGCAAGTCGTTTGGCGACAAGGAAGTGCTGAAAGACATCAGTGCCACTTTCGAGAGCGGCAAAACCAACTTGATAATCGGGCAGAGCGGCTCGGGCAAGACTGTGCTGATAAAGAATCTCGTTGGGCTGTTCACTCCTACGAGCGGAGAGATACTGTACGATGGTCGCGATTTCGGAACCATGAGCAAGAAAGAAAAGGTGATGTTGCGGCGTGAGATGGGTATGCTCTTTCAGGGTGCGGCACTTTTCGACTCCATGACAGTCTTGCAGAATGTGATGTTCCCCCTCGACATGTTTTCAAGCAAGACTTTGCGTGACCGCATCAAGAGGGCGCGCACGTGTTTGGATCGTGTGAACATCGTTGATGCCGAAAACAAGTATCCCGGCGAGATTTCGGGCGGCATGCAGAAGCGTGTCGCCATAGCAAGGGCGATAGCCCTTAACCCCAAATACCTGTTCTGCGATGAGCCTAACTCCGGGCTCGACCCTAAGACGTCGCTCGTGATAGACGACTTGCTGCACGGCATCACCCAAGAGTTCAATATCACGACCGTAATCAACACCCATGACATGAACTCCGTGATGGGCATAGGCGAGAACATAATCTTCATCTATGATGGGCATAAGGAGTGGCAGGGGGTGAGTGCCGACATAATGGAGTCGACCAACCGGCGGCTCACTGACTTCATCTTTGCCAGCGACTTGCTTAAAAACATGCGCAAGGCTGTGCTCGAAAAAAACGGTGAGTCCGGCGGGGCGAATCCTTTGTGATGGCCTCTGCCTTGTGCCTGTGGCATCCATCAGTGGCCATGGAAGCATGGCGTTTGTGGCATTTTACAAATAAGAGGATGTGTCAAAAACTCAATCTTTGAAGTTTGGGCATCCTGAAAGACTAAGAAACTGTTTTGAATTTCTACAAAAAGTTTTTTCCTTGGCTTTGTGTTTCAGTTTTCGTGCGTGGTTTGGGCGATTTTTTGGCCATTTTTGCTCCCGTGCTTCGTCAGATAGCCCGCTATCTTCCTCATAACGGAA
>CAZKMT010000113.1:0-2496 GCA_964554115.1 uncultured Prevotella sp. | reverse complement strand
GGGAAACAGGTATGGAGTGCCGGGGCGCGCATGTCGATTTACGATTTCCTGAAGCATAGGTTCCCACCGCATGGAAACCTCACGCCCTGTCATGCGCTGACGATAGACGAGCCTGTCTCCACGGATGTTTCCAGCCGACAAATGAAACATGTCGCAGCTCCTCATGCCGCGGGCGTAAACGGAGAATAGGAACATGTCACGGGCGAAACACACGGTGCGGCAGCATCCGCTCATGTCCAGGTCGCGCAGGCGTTTCACCTCATCAAGTGTCAGTCCGTTCCGCTTCTTTTTCACGCGGTAGCCAACGTCAACACCATCAAACGGGTGCCGCTCTATTGCCACGCCGTCGTCCACCGCAAACCGATAGACACGCTTCAAGCTGCGGATGTAGAGGGAAATGCTGTTATTGCCGAGCTTCCGGTTTTTCAGCCAGGCATGGTAGCCGCGCACCAGCAGTGCGTCGAAATCAGCGAAAGGCATCTCGTCTCTGCCGAGATAGGCGGCGAACCGCGTGAGACAGCCTTTCAGCTTGGCTGCCGCGTCATATCGCCCCTCGGCCTGCAGTTTCTCGATGCGAGTGTTGGCGTAGGCGATGAAGTCTATGTCGTGCATGGGCATGTGGCTGTGGGATATGTTATTCGTGCAACCACACCGTCCGCAGGTATCTGCGCCACACGGCAAGGTGGGTGGTGGCGTTGATTTCACGGCAGACGTTGACGCAGGTGTTTATCAACACGTCTTTCGCCGCGTCAGTTTCTCCCGGCACCGACCTGACGGCGAAGACATTCATGGTGTCATCGCCGACCTTGAGACCGGGAACAGCCTTCACGGATGAATTCTCATCGGTGAGTATATCGTACAAGGCGGGGGCGTAGTTGCGGAAAGACTCGATGAGTTTTTCCGCCTTTTCATCGCCCTTATCGCTTTCCTTGCCATTACTGCCGATCGGAGTCACAGTACCCCTGACCAGCTTTTCGTTCGCCTTGCCTCCCGTCAGGAAGTATTCTCCGAGGAATGCGTCCCAGTTTGCGAAGAGGACACAGACACACCCCTGCCCCTCCGCTGCGGGAGTGGACAGGATGCCGATATGGGCGTAGTAGACGGAGCTTTGCTCCTCGCTTTGGTTCTTGCTGGGATAATAGACCCGCTCGGCGATTTCCACCCTGCGGATGATTTCGGTGAAACAGTCGTGCTTCAGACATACCTCATCATTGCCCTCCGGTATTTCCACGCCGGATGTCGGGGTCAGGAACGGACGGAGTGTGAGTTTGCTCCAGTTGGCCCTCACGTAGCCCGGGTTGTCATGCTCGTAACGTGCAAGGTTGAGTATGAGCCCGGCTTCTCCGGCGGTCATCCGCTCCAACCGGCGCCCCAACGCCTCTTCGCCTTGACGACCAAGGTCTTTGCACAGGCCGGCCAACGATGGCTTCACGGCCAGCCGTTCCATGATGTCATACAGTTTGGGCAGGGAACGACCGCCATAGCCGCAGGCCTGCAGGATGCCGACAATCAAGTCAACGGCACGCCCTTTCTCCGTGCCGACAGACAGACGGTCGCCCTCGGCGTTGTGCAAGCGGATGGCGTGGAAGTCCCACACGTTGGGCAGCGAGACCGTGAGGAAATTGTTCTTACCCGGCCCGCGCATACGGAACACCAGCCGCTTGTCTCTGCGGAAGCGGGCGACATAACCCTCGCGGCCTGCCAACGGGCCGTCGATGACGCGGACTATCTCGTTGGGCTCGTTGGTCTTGGGGTTGAAAGCATAGTCGGAATACGGGCGTTCGAGGATTATCATGCGGTCTGCGTAGTTCTCGTTGAAGTCTTTGAAAGCGCGCATCTGGTCTTCCGGTATGGTTCTCGGGCGCGCCTTTCCGCCATTGCCGTCTTTCCGCACGTATTGCAATATGTCGCCAAGGGAATGCGCCTCCATGAAGTCGGCCAGCGCGCTTTGGGTGGCGAGCACGAACACGATCCCCCAGAACAGAGGAGCCTGCCTCTCGCCGCCATCGTGGCGCACGCTGACCGTGGTGTGCGTGGGGGCATAGACCTCAAGGATGTTACCGGCCTTCGCCTTGTACTTCTCCAGAAGCCCCGCCACCATCATTTCCTGACGGGGACGGGTACGCACCACGAACCAATGGTAGTCCACATGGTTGAGTTTGTCGGTGACCATTTGATTATACAGAAAAGCGTGCTCCTCACGTTCCCTTCATGGCAATCGCATGAAAGCTCTGCAGTACCTCTCCAAACACGGAAGAGCGCGGCGGCAGCTTGCAAGGCAAACCCATCGGCGCGTCTTTGCGCTATTCTTAAGGCTTAACGGCAGCATCCCGGACGAACCTCAGCGGCGATGGCCTGCCGTTGTTATGTGGCGGAAATGGCAAAGCGTCGCGCGCTTTGCATGGAATGTTCCCATACCACAAATATTTATAAACCTATCTATTAACCCGTTCTTGAAAGGCCGTTTCCGCTGCGTTTTACAGTATGAAGCGGCGA
>CAZKMT010000112.1:0-2673 GCA_964554115.1 uncultured Prevotella sp. | reverse complement strand
AATGAAGTCAGCCCTAAATTTTATAAACTCGAAAAATTTTATCGGACAGTAATAAAAAACAATGAACGGATAGTTAGATTTTTGAGCTACCCGGTCAACACATTTACACCTACAAGTCACACTCTAAACTCAAAAAACCGCTATTCGAAAAAGCCGTTCAAAGAGCAGATAGTCACCATCAAACCATTGTACTTACTGGATAGTTGCTGTCAGCACGTGACGACCACTTTCAAAATTTCTCCTGTCGACCCGCCACCCGGCAAAAGGAGATGGTTCGTGTTAAACCTTTGTATTTCCTCATCCCCAATTAGGGGAACCAAAGCGTAACGCTCGCATCCCAATGCATCGAGCTGGAGCATCGGATCGTACATGTTCCCGAAAGTATAAAATTCTCTATGGGAAGTACCTACAAACCGCCCGCCACAAGAACCTCGACGGAAGTGTTGTTGCATTCGCCGACACTAAAAACCGACGGGATAGTGTTGCTCTCTTGCGCTCCTATCCGCTCAAAAGTGATGTTTTCAAAGCAGGCATTGCCCCGCGCATTGTTGTACATGATACCGTTATGGCCCGTCCCATTGATACGGATGTTTCTCAATTCCAAATTTACTATTTGTTTCCTGCCGCTACAGATGTAGATAGCGTTGTGTTTCGAGTCCACCACGTCCAAATTTTCCATCCTCACATTCAGTAAGTCATAATAAGTGCTACTCTTAATATGTATGCTGCCCTGTTCGTTGCCCCAAAGGTCGCCTCTTACCCCCACTTTGCCGGAGGCCACTCCTCCACGATAAATACTGATATTGGAAATTATAATCTGTCCGTCGGGACTGAAGCCTGTGCCGTTGAAGTCGCAGTTGACGCGCAGACCGGCTTCCATTGGGTCGATAATGACACAGTGATGGGCTCGATGTCGCTTTCCACCAAAGAAACCGAGGCTTGATGCACGCCAGTTGTTTTCGCAGGTATTGTAGCAGAATACGACGTTTTCGCACATCTTACTGGCTGACCACGAAGCCATGTCGTCATCGCCATTGTTGCGGAAACTGCAATGGCTCACCGTAGCGTTTTTCACCCCGCTGCACAGGTTGATACCGTCGGCGTAGTTATTACGGAAGCGGCAATGTTCTACCACGAGCCCGTCGGACCCCAGTCTGGAATAATCAGCTATCCATGCCCCGCATTCAAAGTGTTCGACCCACACATTGCGTATGGACGAACCAGTACCAAAGCTTCCCATGAAGCCCTTACCTACCTGGAAACGGGTGTCGTTGTTATAATACCTCTTGTTATTCACTGTGTTGAGATAAAGTCCCTCCACTTTAACACGGCTGGCATTAGCCTCGATGCCACGTTTATTGTACGTGGAATGCATGTCTGACGAGGCAGAAAAATAAATCTCCGTATGCCACATGCCTGCTCCAATGAGCTTCGTGTCATCACTATTGAGGTAAATGCGGTCATCGGCCTCATAGCGTCCAGCGGGTAGAAAGATGGTCTTGCCGGCATTGTCACTGATAAAGCGGGCGAGTTTGATCGTTGTGTCGGTGTAGGCCACTTTGTTGATATCGGGTATGTCATCAAACTCCAATGGAGCCGAGACATCTTCCAACTCCACGAAGTCGATGGTATATGGGATGTCGTTGTCTTCGGCCTTGATCAGTCGCAACACACTGCCTGCCGGCACTCTCGATGGCAGGAGCAGATGCGTTTCATCGAAACGCATCCTAGGGAACTTTGTCTTATCGGGCGTGTTGTCCGGATATTTGTTGCCCTGCTTCAACACGTACTGCCACGCCCAATATGAATCAAGTTCTACATCCGTCAGATGTTCGTCACCAACGTAGACAGAAACATTACCCCTCGTACCCGTCCCCTCAGCACAATCAGGCAAGGAAAAACGCACAGTAAGCCCTCTTCCGGCACATTCTACATCCCATTCTATGTAATCACCTTTACGCACAAGTTGTATAGCCTGTTGGTTGGAAGCCTCGCTTTGCAACTGTGTCTGGTCATAAGTCGGCTCAAGAACGATAGCATTGGAGCGGCAAAAACCCGTCTCGGCTTCGTAACGTTGATAGGGTCGGTCATAATAGCCTCGCTGCACAGCATCATCGGTAAAGTCTACAGACTGCGCTTGAAGCACCTGGAAACATCCCGCCAGCAAGAACTGAAAAAAGAAAAGTGTCTTGTTCATGATAACACGAATTACTGATAATAAAAGATTAAAGCAAGTTGTTAATCCTACATCTATTTTTGTGTCTTTATAGGTAACAAACAACAAGTTACAAAAAACAAAAGTGATGATTACCGAAGACAAAATTACGGAAATATTCTGCATTATAAAAGAATTTTCAAAGAATTAGGATGCCGAACTGCGGAAAAAGAGGCTGTTTCAAATAAACTTTGAGATGGCCTTTTGGGTGTCTGTAATCGAGTAGGAGGAAAACGAAGTAGTTTTCTTCCTACTTTCGTTTTCCGACCTCTCACACCACCGTACGTGCCGTTCGGCATACGGCGGTTCCTTAGCACCGATGCAATCTGACATATAATTCCACAAGGCACGGGTAACCCTGACGTTTCAGGCGCTCATTACTCATGGCAATATGTAATATGGAGCTTCCTGCCGTGTGCCAATAGCCTTTTCGGGTATTTGCCCACTGCCATGCCTGC
>CAZKMT010000111.1:0-2709 GCA_964554115.1 uncultured Prevotella sp. | reverse complement strand
CGCTTCATATTGTAAAACGCAGTGAAGGCAGTCATCCAAGAAAAACTTAACTTGTTGATATATAACACATAGTGGTATGGAAACATTCGCTGTAAGGCGTGCGTCGCTTTACCTTTCTTGCCACATAACAACGGTGGGACATTGCCGCTGAGATTCGTCCGGAATACCGCCGTTACACCTGAAAGAAGGTACTTGGGAACTTTCATGCGCTTGTCATGAAGGGAATTTGAAGAACGCACTTTTGCCAAGTTGGCAAGACAGCGGATTACGCTCTTGACTTGCAGGTCTCATTTCATTGTCAGCATAATGGGTACAGACAAACTTAACCGGGTGGATTACAGGTGGTTTGTTGTTCGCACGCAGCCCCGCCAGGAAAAGATGCTGGCCGGATTGCTCGCCAAGCGACAGGAAACGACAAAAAACATTCTCGAAGTCTATTGCCCAACACATGCCGCGATAACGATGCGGCGCGGTGGCAAGGAGGAATCTGCCCCACTGTTCACCGGTTTTGTGTTCGTCCTAGCCACCCGGCAGGCCATTTCTGAATTCATGGAACAGAGTTTTCCCGATGGCGTCATGCTTTACGATTACAGCAAAAAGGTTCGGGGACGCAAGGCGGGCTTGCTGACCATCCCCGAGGAGCAGATGCGGACGTTCATGGACTTCAACGAGAACTATGCCGACAAAGTGGTGGTGCTGGAGCGGCCCTTTGCCGACTATGCTTTCAATCCGAATGAAAACAACGAGCCAAACGAGATTGTGCGCGTGCTCGACGGCCCTTTGGCGGGCTGTGAGGGCTACGTATGTCGCTTTCGCCGAAAGCGAGGGCTTGTGTTTCAGGTGCAAGGCGTGGAGCCGGGCAGTCATCTGACCGTCTCCTATCCCAACGTCTACGACCTGCACGTCGTCCGCCTCCACAACGCCGAGGGCGACAGGCTGTCGGTCGGCACAGAGAAAGGTCGCGCCGTTGACCTGCTCATCGGCATCCTGCAAGCCTGCGGCTATGGCGGGCGGGCTTTGCCCAAACTGTATGACATAATGGAAAGGCTGTCTGTCAAACTCTCACTGGTTTCACTGTGCCGGGAACTCCGCGAACAGGGTGAAAAGGAT
Organism: uncultured Prevotella sp.; assembly: GCA_964554115.1. Classification (GTDB taxonomy): domain Bacteria; phylum Bacteroidota; class Bacteroidia; order Bacteroidales; family Bacteroidaceae; genus Prevotella. The sequence goes on along the minus strand of CAZKMT010000111.1, from coordinate 1,599 downwards.
TTGAGCCTCCGCCTGTCGCGAATGACAGACAAGGAAGCCGGCCTTTTGCTTAATCTCGCCCGCTATGAGCGTGACTGTCCAGGCTACGTGCGCCGTGCTTGCCCCAAGCTCATCCTCCGTCCGTTTCTTACCCCAACGCCGGGCGTGGAAATTGAAGAGGGAAAAAACGAGACGGAACTCCGGCACAAGGATTTCATGGAAATCATACGCCGGGTGGACATTACAGAAGAAGTCTATTACCCCAGCAGTCAGAAAGGCGGAACGGTCACCACGCCGTATTACGCACATGTAGGACTTATTGAGGACAAGGAGGAAAAATGCTGTACCGTCTTCGCCAACTGGGACGGTTTCCTCCACGAATACTTCCTGACGGCAGGCAAAGCCAACGAAAAGTTGGTAAGCGGAACCGTGAAAGTCCTCGGCGGGCAAGGTGCGGATAATGAAAATAAGGAAAAACTCATCGAGTCGTTCCGCAACTACGCCCCGACTTTGTATAGAATACTCACGGACAAAGGTTCACCCGTAAAAGTCGTTCCCGATTTTAAGGTCGGTGACGACACGCTGGCTGTCATTGCCGTCAAGGCCGCACCGGCGGAAAAAGACACGGCAAAGGCAACATTGGTAAGTGCCTGTGTCTGCATTTGCAAGGAAATCAACACCACAAACCACTTGGCCGTGTGGCGAAGGTATCTCAGGACGGTGTGGCTGCATGAATAAAAAATCAGGTATTACGCGCCTGTACGCATAAGCAAGAATGCCGGATTAACTTTCTGTTGCCTTGGTTACTGACGGTTCCGGCATCTGATTGGTATGAGTGCGGCATGGTTGATTCTCCGGGGATAAAGTCGGTGGAAAGGATAATTCCATAAATTAGGTGAAGGGATATAAAGTGGACGGCAACCAAGGGAATGCGCAAACGGCGGCCATGCCATTGGTTGCGGACGTGGAAAACGATTTTATCGCCTACGCCCGCGCCTGCATAGCGGAAATGCGAGACGCGGGCAGGTACGATGCCGCGAACAAGCTGAACATGTACCTTCGCAAGTTCATCGCCTATCTGGGCAGTGACGAGATGCCATTCAGGGATTTTGACTCATTGCTGGTACACAACTACCACACTTGGCTGGAGAACCAAAAGCTGGGGCGCAATACCGTCTCGCTCTATGTCCGCAACCTGAAACGGGTGTATCGGCTGGCCGTGGCAGCCGGCGTGGCTCGCGAGAGCCATCCTTTCGAAGGCGTCGATGTAAGTTACCGTATAAAGAAAGAAAAGGACAGGCTCACGCCCAGGGAAGTGTTGCGGCTGCGTTACATGGACGCAAGCGGGCTTCACCCCTCCGTTGTCTTCGCCCGCGACCTTTTCCTTTTTGCCGTGTTCACCCATGGAATGGCAGGCAGGGACATCTTTTATCTCACCAAGGACAACCTGAAAGACGGATTTCTCGCCTATACCTCGAAAGTGACCGGAAAGGATGAAACCGTCCGGTGGACTGCTTTCCTGCAGGAAATAGTGGACAGATACGCCCGCCCCGACACTCCTTACCTGTTCCCGATTATTACGGCTGAAGACCCGAAGGAACAGTGGCGGCAACACGGTGC
>CAZKMT010000110.1:0-2864 GCA_964554115.1 uncultured Prevotella sp. | reverse complement strand
AGGAACAAAGAGAAAATGATTATCGTTAGTTTGCGCATAAGTATTTCATTTAAATTACTTTATTTAACATGTCATCCTCAGTCTCCCGCACAAGATGCAACGAAACCGTAATTCCACCACATTGTGCGCAAGAAATGCGGATTTACTGCAAATGTATATCGGCCGACAAACATTTTGCGAGAGCAAAGATACCGTGTTTTTTCAATAGCAGATAAATAATTCCACTAAAAAAGATAAATGTTTTGCATATTTTTATATAAAATTCTCTACGGCGCACGACACCCTTTCCATAAGAAACAAAGAAAAAGAAATATCGACGTTTTCGCATAAGCCTCGATTTGCCATCGCCTAATTATAATATACAAGGTGTGGAAGGGCAGACATAAATGGCTTTGCCCTTCCACACCCTATTTATATTCTTTCAACCGGACGCTCGCATCAGTCGCCGCCACAAGCAACGACTACCGCGGATGCCCGCCAAGATGCACTTTAACGCCAACCATCCATCGCGTCATAATCCGACAGTCCGGTGCAGTAACGGAAGCACCAGGTATAGTTACTGGGGCTGACAAACTCGGTATTGTAGTTGCTGCGCTCGTAGAGATGCACCTTGGTGCCATCGCTTATTATTGTATATGGCGACTCGCCGGACAAGGACTTACAACTTTCAAACAGTGATTTAAGTTTACTCAGTTGACGGTTATTGTCGAACAGCGAAGCCGGCAACGACTCAAGCCCCGAACAGTAGGCAAAGGTGTACTCTAAATATTTCAAGGAAGTACAGGCACTGAACAAATCGGCAGGCAATGCAGTCAACCCGTTACATCCATAGAACGTATAAGAGGCGTCCTCAAGCTCGGTGCATGAGGCAAACAGGTCGCTCGGGATTTCCGTAAGCCCGGTACACCCATAAAAAGTCCCGCTTCCTCCGTAATAATAATTACGTGTGGCACAAGTACCGACATATTTCACCTGCGTATTGTGGGCAAACAGCCCAGTAGGTATCGAAGTCAACGAGGTGCAATTGTAAAAAGTCGATTCGAAGCTGACAACCTTTGTGCAGGCGTCAAACAATCCCGCCGGAATATCCTCCAATGCGGAACAGCCAGAGAAAGCAGACTCGAAAGTAGTAACCTCCGGACAGCCGCCGAAAAGGTCGGCAGGCACTTCCGACAACGAAGTGCAACTGCTAAAAGTACGCTGGAAGCTGTTTACCTTTGTACAGTTCTTGAACAACCCCTCAGGCAGCGACACAAGTTCTGAGCATCCGCCAAAAGTGTAGTCGAAACTGGTTGCTTCAGTTGCATAGTCAAAAAAGCCTTCGGGAATCTCCGTAATGCCTGTTCCCGAAAAGCTGCCAGCATACGGGTCCACACCAAAATGCTTCATGTTACGGAATGCTCCCTCTGTGTCCGGAGCCACATAAGAAAGACTTGTGAAATCATCTAAATATATCTCTTCCAGCCCGGTATATCCCCACTGCAGAATGCCAAGCAATGTGTTTTGCCACGCGGAAGTCGGGACGGAAGCAGGAATGGTGAAGTCAATATAGGTCGCATTGCCACTGAAACGCACCTGAAATTCGGTGGCAGAGGCCACACTGTACGTATGGAAAATGTTACGATAAGATTCTCCACTGTCAAGAGTCTCCACCGTACCATCGCCCCAATCCACCGTACCCGTGGCATATCCACTGTGCAGAGGTATATATACGGTAAAGCTATTGGCAGGATTGGCGCTGACCAGCATCACAAGGTCCTGCTCGCTCTCCCCTGCGGCAGTGGAAGCGGTGCATTCTATGTAGTGGTTGGTTTCCAAGAAGTTGCCTTCCCCGTCTATAGGGCGCACATAGAGATAATAGGTGGTGTTTGTAAGCAGGCCGTCAAAATCCAATGTGAAATCCGTCTGACCTTCAGACAATTCAAGCACCTCATGCTTACTTCCCAAATAATCATAAAGGATGCCTGACGCCTCGGAAGAAGAAAGCTTCTTGCTGCTAAGGTAATAACGCACCTTTGCCGTCGATTCGCTGGCAGTGAAAGGAAAGCTCAACGTATTGAAAGTAGACTGCACGTTGCCACTCAGCCGGCAGAAAGGCGGCGCGGCCTGTACAACATCCATCGTGGCAAGAACATTGCCGCCGGAAACGACAGTCAGTGTGGCTTGCCGCGAGCGCGCCTCATCTTCGTCTGTTTCAACATTATATTGCAAATAGTTACGCTGGAATTGCAACGTAACTTCGCAACGTCCGCCGTCTTCCATGTCCGGATGGGTAATGTCTTGGACAGAAACAAACATTACTGTCTCATTGGAGGCAATCTCAAAATTGGGATTTGCCAAGTTAGTGTAGAGCGTTGTCGTTAATTTCTGGTCCACGGAAGACACGTCAAGCTGCGAAACCTCAAAATTGGCAAAAGCCTCTTTTCCATCCAATGTGGCGGACTCGGAACTGGATACATCATCGCCGGAAACCCATTCGTCGTTGTTTGTCGAGTTGTCATCATCACCCAAGTCATCATCGGGTTCTTCACAACCCGCAAAAGCCACGCAAAACAGCAGTGGGCACAAAAGTAGCCAATGTCGTAACATAAAATATCAGTTGTCTGTTAGTTGTCAAAAAGCGTTTTCCGTTCAATCGGCCATGTAGGTGATGGTATAAGTCTGCACATCGTCCTCGTCGCCGTCTTCCAGAATGACAGCCTTTGTCGGACGGTTCAAATCATCAAACTCATAACTGTATTCATAATATGTATCGCTACCATAAGCGCGGTCGTATTCTTTTGTCATCAGTAGCCGGCTGCGCTGCCCAACGAAACCGAAATATTGCACAGACATCATGCCAAAACCGAAACATCCTATCCATT
>CAZKMT010000109.1:0-2878 GCA_964554115.1 uncultured Prevotella sp. | reverse complement strand
CTGCCGGCCATGCGCCACGTCCGGCGCGGACAGGCGGCTTTGCCGTTTGATTATAACGTCATTGTTTTGTTCTCCGAGCCTGCCGCGAAAGGCTTTTTTAACGCTTCGCGGCTTGGCTCGTAAGGGAATTATCCCTAACTTTGCAAACAAAATGCTAAGGACATCACGAGGATTCCGACATGGCAACGAAATGTCGGAGTTCTTGTTTTTTTGACGTCTGAGACAACGGCGCGGAAGCACCGGAAAGGATTAACTAAAAACAACGAATTATGGCTTACATGTCGCAAGAGGGCTACGATAAGATGGTGGCCGAATTGAAACGCCTGGAAAGCGTGGAACGCCCCAAGGCATCAGCCGCGATAGCTGAGGCCCGTGACAAGGGGGACTTGAGTGAGAATTCAGAATATGAGGCCGCCAAGGAGGCACAGGCCCATCTGGAGGACAAGATAAACCAGATGAAGCAGACTCTGCAGGAGGCAAAGATTGTGGATACGTCGCGCCTGAGTGCCGACACGGTGCAGATACTGACCAAAGTGGAGATGACCAACATGGCCAACAAGGCAAAGATGAGCTACACCATAGTCAGCGAGAGCGAGGCAAACCTGCGCGAGGGCAAGATATCCATCATGACGCCGATAGCCCAGGGGCTGCTCGGCAAGAAGGTGGGCGACGAGGTGGAGATAAAGATTCCGCGTGGCACGATAAAGCTGCGCATTGACAACATAAGCATAGCCTGAGAGGGGAGGACGCAACCATGGCAAGCATTTTCTCACGCATAGCCTCGGGCGAGATTCCGAGCTACAAGGTGGCGGAGAACGAGCGGTTCTACGCCTTCCTCGACATCAACCCCATCGTGAAAGGGCACACGCTGGTGATCCCGAGGCGCGAGGTGGACTACATCTTCGACCTCGAAGACGACGAGCTGGAGCAGATGACGGTCTTCGCCAAGCGCGTGGCCAAGGCCATTGGCAAGGCCTTCCCCTGCCGCAAGGTGGGCATGGCCGTGCTCGGGCTGGAAGTGCCGCACGCGCACATCCACCTCATACCGATGAACTCTGAAAAAGACATGCTGTTCTCCAACCCGAAACTGAAGCTCAGCGAGGATGAGATGGCCGCGATAGCCGCAAAGATACGCGAGAACTTTGAGGCAGGCGAGTGAAAGGTGGAGACCGTGAGGGTCGGCATCCCCCCTCCGGCGGCAGTTAGCGCGATGCGGCGTGGCGGATTGCCGCCACGCCGCATCGCGTCTGTTTGTATCAGGAATCCGTGTTCCCCTTTGCAAGTGTGGAGGCTCAGATATATTCGTCGCCATATTCTATCTGCGCCTTGTTGGCATACTTGCGGACCAATGCCGAAGAATCGCCTTTCTTGCAGATGAGCAGCACGCTGCCGTTGTCGGCCACTATGTAGCCGTCGAGACCGTTGATTACGGCCAGCTTGCCTTTGGGCAGCTTTATCACGTTGTCGCGGCAGTCCTCCAGTATCACGCTGGAGTCTATCGCAACGTTGTCGTCGGCGTGTTTGCTCATGCACTCATAGATGGAGTGCCACGTGCCGAGGTCTGCCCATCCGAAGTCGCACTTCATCACGCAAACGCCATCGCTGCGCTCCAGCACGCCGCTGTCGATGGACATGTTGGGGCAGGATGCGTAATTGTCCTGTATGAATCTGATGGAAGCCTCGGGCGACTCGGATGCCGTGCCACGGTCGCGCCATCCATATACGTCGTGGAATATATGGTCGAAACAGGTGGCGAAGCGTTTGGCGGTAGACAGGAACATGCCCGTGTTCCAATAAAATTCGCCGCTGTCCATGAACATCTTGGCAAACTCGCGGTTGGGCTTCTCTGTGAACGACTGCACCTCGAACACGCCCTCGGTGTCGGAGGCGTGCCCCAATTGGATGTAGCCATAGCCCGGCTCCGGCCTCGTGGGCTTTATGCCCATGGTGAGCAGTACGCCATGCTTTGCCACGAAATCAAGGCCGCTCTCCACGTTGTCGGCAAACGCTTCCTCGTTTTTCACCAACTGGTCTGACGGGCTCACGATTATGTTGGCATCTGGACAGCGCAGGCTTATCACCATCGTTGCCCATGCCACGCATGGCGCGGTGTTTCTGTTCACCGGTTCATACAGGATGTTTGCCTCGGGCACATCGGGCAACTGCTCATGCACGAATGGCTCATAGTCGCGGTTTGTGCATATCAGAATGTTTTCTTGTGGCACAGTCTTGGCAAGGCGGTCGAAAGTACTCTGCAATTGGGTGCGCCCGCAGCCAAAGAAATCGATGAATTGCTTTGGCTTCCTGTCCCTGCTGCATGGCCACAGCCGCCGACCCTTTCCGCCGGCCAAAATCACACAATAGTTATTCTTGTTCATCCCTGCTGTATATTTAATCGTTGTACATCTCTTGGCATTGTGTCAGGCTTGTCCGTTTCTTTTTTGGGTACATGTCATCTGCTTTGTTAAGCACAAGTTTGGAAATTCTTTCCGATATGCTAAATTATAGATTATATGTGACATGCACAAAGAAATTAAGTTTTTTGAATAAAAAATTTGCTAATCCAAGATTTTATGCTTACCTTTGCAGCCGGAAATTAAGCCCAGATGGCGGAATCGGTAGACGCGCTGGTCTCAAACACCAGTGGAGCAATCCATCCCGGTTCGACCCCGGGTCTGGGTACACAAAACGACTGACAACTCAATGAGTTTCAGTCGTTTTTATTTTGTCAAGTGTAACATAGGTGTAACAAATCAACCGCTGCTAATCTTTTGCAAGCTCTTCCATGTCGCTAACCATGTCGAAAACGAGGCTTGCAGCATATTTCGCCTGCTCGTCATATATCCATGCGTCGCACTCGCCGAACGCAAGCCGCAAA
>CAZKMT010000108.1:0-2896 GCA_964554115.1 uncultured Prevotella sp. | reverse complement strand
TGTACTGAAAACATTTATGTTTTCTTCGACAATACATATATTTGCAGATGTTAATGCGGCGTCATAAAGCCTTGCCGCTTATATACTCATCCATAAAAAAACACAGGGGCGCACCGATGCCGGTGCGCCTCTCGCCATAAAATAGAACCGAACGCCAGACCTATGGCTTGCGGTCACAGCAGGTTCATGGTGTCCATGGCAATCATCAGCTCCTCATCGGTAGGTATCACCACCACCTTGACCCGCGAGTCGGAAGCCGAGATTACGGCCTCCTCGCCACGTGTGCGCTCATTGGCCTCAGCGTCGAGCTTTACGCCCAGCCACTCCATGTCCTCACACACACCGGCACGCATACCGCTCTGGTTCTCGCCGACACCGGCAGTGAACACGATGATGTCGCATCCGCCCATGGCTGCGGCATAAGCCCCTATGTACTTCTTGATGCGGTAGTTGTACATATTCTGCGCCAGTATCGCACGCTGGTTACCCATTTTCTCTGCGGCCTCAACCTCGCGCATGTCTGATGATATGCCGCTGATGCCATATACTCCGCTTTTCTTGTTTAGCAAGTCAGAAATGCCATCGGCATCGAGACCGAGCTTCTTCTCTATGAACGACACGGCGCCACCGTCGATGTCGCCGCTGCGCGTGCCCATCATCACTCCCTCAAGAGGCGTCAGCCCCATTGAGGTATCGACGCACTTGCCATACTTCACCGCAGCCACACTGCCGCCGTTGCCTATGTGGCAGGTGATGACACGCTGTTCCTCGGCTTTCACGCCAAGGAAGTCGCACACACGCTTTGACACATAGCGATGGCTCGTGCCGTGGAATCCGTAACGGCGTATGCCGTATTTCTCGTAAAGCTCATAAGGTATGGCATACATATAAGCGTAATCGGGCATGGTCTGGTGGAAAGCCGTGTCGAACACGCCCACCTGGGGCAGTCCGGGCATCAGTTCCTGCACGGCACGCACCCCCTTGAGATTGGCCGGATTGTGCAACGGCGCAAGGTCGCTGCACTCCTCGAAAGTCTTCAACACGTCTTCATTCAACAGCACGCTCTTGTTGAACTTCTCGCCGCCATGCACCATTCGGTGCCCAACGGCATCTATTTCATTAAGTTCCTTTATCACGCCTATTTCCGGATCGGTGAGCAGACTGAAGATAAACTTCACGCCCTCGGTGTGCTCGGGTATGTCGTGCATCACCTGCTTCTTCTCACCGTTTGGCAACTTCACTTTCACGAAAGCACCATCAAGTCCGACGCGCTCTGCGCCGCCGGATGTCATAACCGTCTTGTCGTCCATATTGTAAAGGGCGTACTTGATGGATGATGAGCCACAATTTAAGACAAGTATTTTCATAATATCTTTGTTTTAATTTCCGTATTGTCCGGGCAATCCCATTCACAGGTTGCCGCCGCGCAAATCACCAGTCAACAATCGCGCGGCGACAATCCTAAAAATCACCTCCAAAAGCCTTAACTCTTCTTCGCGTCCATGGCCTGACAGGCGGTGATGGCCACCATTTTATAGATGTCGTCGACCGAACAGCCCCGGCTAAGGTCGTTCACAGGACGGGCGATGCCCTGCAGGATGGGGCCGAGAGCTTCGGCATCGCCAAGGCGTTGCACGAGCTTGTAAGCTATGTTGCCCACCTCAAGGCACGGAAACACCAGCACATTGGCATGTCCGGCGATGGCACTTCCTGGTGCCTTGTGCTCGCCCACCGATGGAACGAGAGCCGCATCGGCCTGCAACTCGCCGTCAATCTTCAGTTCTGGCTGGCGCTCGTGAGCCAGTCGCGTGGCCTCAACCACCTTGTCCACCACTTCGTGCTGGGCGCTGCCCTTGGTAGAGAAGCTCAGCATGGCCACGCGCGGATCGGCAAAGCCGGCCACGCTGCGCGCTGTCTCGGCGGTGCAGATGGCTATCTGCGCCAGTTGGTCGGCATCGGGAACGGGGGTAACGGCTACGTCGCCCACCACAAGCACGCCGTTCTCACCATATTGCGGCTGCTTGGTGACAAGGAGCATGGCACCGCTCACGCAAGTGATGCCCGGCTTGCACTTTATGATTTGCAGGGCGGGGCGCAACGTGTCGGCTGTCGTGCTCAGCGCGCCGCTTATCTGTCCGTCGGCACCCTCGGTCTTTATTATCATACAGCCAAGGTAGAGAGGGTTCTTCAGCAGTTCACGCGCCTTCTCTACAGTCATGCCTTTCTTCTTGCGAAGCTCAGCCAGCAGGGCCGCATACTCCTCAGCTTTGGGGTTGTTTTCCGGATCCACGATAGTCGCCTTGCCGATGTTCGTCAAGCCCCATTTTCCGGCCAGCGAGTTTATCTCGGCGGGATTGCCTATCAGTATTATGTCGGCCACATCATCAGCCAACACCCTGTCGGCGGCCTTCAAAGTGCGTTCCTCAGTGGCCTCGGGGAGCACAATGCGCTGCTTGTTGCTCTTAGCGCGCTCAATAATTTGTTTCACCAAATCCATAGCAATAAATTTATAGTGGTTTTTGTAATTCCTACTTTGCAAAAGTAGAAAAAATAATCGTAAACCTGCGTGATTGCCACGAGTTTTTTCGGTATTTTTTTGCACTGGCGGCCTCCATGGGCCACAGTGTGCGTTTCGGAGGCGAAACGGAAAAACGGGTTGCCAATTCTGCACCCCAGTCTTAATGAATGTCCACAATTACCAAACAAGCGACTCACGCCACGGCTTTTGGGCGACCGCCTCGTTGCGGAGACATGATTTTTTGTAAAGATATTTCGCATTGCGCGCCACCATGCCTCCACATCTCGCAATGTCTTATAATCATTTGACATTCAGACAGTTGGTCACACATGCCGTTTTAGGTTGTAAAACGACCCGTTTTGCCTTGCGAAACAAGCC
>CAZKMT010000107.1:0-3005 GCA_964554115.1 uncultured Prevotella sp. | reverse complement strand
GGTGAACGGACAGACTGTGAAAGTGGCAATGTGACCCGGATGACACAGTATGCCCCAACGGCAATAAGCAAGAGGCCGCGCCCGCAGTGGGCGCGGCCTCTTGCGTGCCGGCGGCTGCCGAGGGTCGCCAAGGGCTTTGCCATGGGCGGCCAACCTCCCGGACGGACGGCGGGAAGCCGCCAGCCACACCAGGCGTAATTCCAAACGAAAAATAAACAGTCTAATTTATTTTGCGTTACGCACGAAATAATGTAAATTTGCATACTGTTATGACATCGAGAACTATCGCAAGCACTTGCGTCAAGATATTGCTGCCGCTTATGCTCGGCGGGGTCATATTGTACTGGATGTACCGCGACTTCGACTTCAACAGCATGAGACACGTATTGCTCCACGAGATGGACTGGGTGTGGATGGCAGTGTCGTTTCCTTTCGGCATATTGGCACAGGCGCTGCGCGGATGGCGATGGAGGCAGACGCTGGCGCCTGTGGGCGAGTATCCCCGCGCGCTGACGTGCGTCTGTTCCATCTTCCTGTCGTATGCCTCGAGCCTGATAGTGCCGCGCATAGGCGAGTTTACGCGGTGTGGGGTGCTGAAGCGTTACGACGGGGTGTCGTTTCCGAAAGCTCTCGGCACGGTGGTTTCCGAGCGCGTGATAGACTCCCTGCTGGTGCTCATTGTCACCGTGGTGATGCTCACATTACAGCTCAGGGTGTTCACGACATTCTTCGACCGCACGGGCACGAGCATAGAGACCATGGTGGACCACTTCTCCACGACGGGCTATGTGGTTACGGTGACGTGCGGACTGGCCGTGCTGCTGCTCTCCCATGTGCTGCTGAAGAAACTGTCGATATACAATAAGGTGAAAGCCACGCTCAGCGGACTGTGGCAAGGCATAATGTCGCTGCGCAGAGTAAAGAGCGTGCCACTGTTCCTTACGCTCACCGTCGGGATATGGGCGAGCTACTTCCTGCACTACTACTTTACGTTCTTCTGCTTCGACTTCACTTCCCACTTGGGCATGGCCTGTGGCTTGGTGACATTCGTGGTGGGGAGCATCGCCGTGATAGTACCCACGCCCAATGGCGCCGGCCCGTGGCACTTCGCAGTAAAGACCATGCTGATACTCTACGGAGTAGCCGACACGCAGGCATTATACTTCGTGCTCATCGTGCATTCCGTACAGACAATGCTCGTGATAATCCTCGGCGTATGGGCATGGGGCACGCTGGCGTTCACAAAGCGCAGGACAGCCATAAGCACGGCGGCAGCCACATGAGAAAGCCGGGCTACAAGACAAGAAAAAGCAAACCACGGGGCGTATGCGGCCCGCAGGCCACCATGCCGCTCCCACAAACCAATAATCTATGAGTGAGATAAAGAACCTGAAACCAGAGTGCATCTGGCGCAATTTCGACGCGCTGACACAGGTGCCGCGTCCGTCAGGACATCTTGAGAAAGTACAGAACTTCCTGCTCGACTTCGCCGCCAAAGCCGGCGTGGAAGCCTTCAAGGACGAGGCGGGAAACATCGTCATGCGCAAGCCCGCAAGCGCCGGCATGGAGAACCGCAAGGGCGTAATATTGCAGGCGCACATGGACATGGTGCCTCAGAAATCAAAGGAGAGCACGCACAACTTCGAGACCGACCCCATAGAGACCTACATCGATGGCGACTGGGTGAAAGCCCGCGGCACGACGCTCGGCTCTGACAACGGCATCGGCGTGGCTGCCATCATGGCCGTGATGGAGGACAAGAGCCTGACGCACGGCCCCATAGAAGCCCTGATAACAGCCGATGAGGAAACGGGAATGTATGGTGCCAACGACCTGCCCGAAGACGAGCTGAAAGGCGACATACTGCTCAACCTCGACTCGGAGACATGGGGCAAGTTTGTGATTGGCAGCGCCGGCGGACTGGACGTAACCGCCGTGATAGACTATAAGGAAGCCGCCACGGCCGCAGGCAGCAGCGCAATAAAGGTGACGCTGAAAGGCCTCAGGGGCGGACATTCCGGATTAGAGATACACGAGGGACGCGCCAACGCCAACAAGCTGATGGCACGCTATGTGCACGACGCCATCATACACTGCAACGCGCAGCTGGCTTCATGGCACGGCGGCAACATGCGCAACGCCATACCGTTCGAATGCGAGGCGGTGCTCGCACTGCCCGCAGAGAGCGTTGAGGCAGCCAAAGAGCTGGCAGCCGGCTACAAGGCCACGTTTGAGCGCGAGTATGCCGGCATAGAAAGCGGCATAATCTTTACGGCTGAGGAAACCGAAACGCCGGAGAGCGTGGTGCAGGCGGAAATACAAGACAACGTGCTGGATGCCATCTACGCCTGCCACAACGGCGTGCTGCGCATGATTCCGGCCATACCATCGGTGGTGGAAACATCGTCGAACCTGGCCATAATCGACATAACAGAGACACACGCGGAAGTGAAAATACTGGCGCGCTCATCGAGCGAGAGCATGAAGGAGCATCTCGCCAACACGCTGCAAAGCTGCTTCAACATGGCCGGCATGAAAGTCACGATGAGCGGCGGCTACGGAGGCTGGAACCCGAACACCGACAGCGAAATACTGAAACTGCTCGAAAAGGAATACCGCGAGATGTTCAACGAGGAGGCCACGGTGCAGGTAGACCACGCCGGACTGGAGTGCAGCGTGATTCTCGGCAAATATCCCCACTTGGACATCGTGTCGCTCGGCCCCACGCTCCGTTCGCCCCACACCACCGGCGAGCGTTGCTACATACCGACAATGGAACCATTCTGGCAGTTGCTCAAGAAAACCCTTGAAGACATACCGGTGAAACAGTAAAGCAAATAAGGGGGTGTTGCCAAAACTAAGATGACACTCCAAGAAGTTACGGATTGTAACTATAATATTTAAAAGGGTCGTATCAAGCTCCGTGTAGAGTAATGATACGACCTTTTTTAGAAACTGTTTTGAATTTATCGTGCGATGATTTGGGATGAGTTTTTGAGGCAGTT
>CAZKMT010000106.1:0-3180 GCA_964554115.1 uncultured Prevotella sp. | reverse complement strand
GGCGTTTACATAGTAAAGGCGAACGGACAGACTGTGAAAGTGGCAATGTGACCCGATGACACAGTATGCCCAAACGGCAATAAGCAAGAGGCCGCGCCCACTGCGGGCGCGGCCTCTTGCGTGCCGGCGGATGCCGAGGTACGGCTTGACATAACGGACATTAATATAAAAAAAAGCCGATACGGGAGGAATGCATGCGGCATCGCCCATTTCGGATGCATCCTTGACAGCGAACTCGGCAACGTCATGACAGTGGAATCGGCACACGCCGTGACCAAAGCGATATTTTTTTTTCATCTTTGGCTCATCCGCCTTGCCACATTTGCGGCTTTATTTGTAACTTTGCATACCATTAACCGAACAAGTGATGAGTAGAAAAAGGAAGCCTTTGCCGCAATTGGAGCATGTGGAAATTACCGACTTTGCCGCCGAGGGGAAATCATTGGCGCGAGTTGACGACATGGTGGTGTTCGTGCCTTTCGCCGTTCCCGGTGACATAGTGGATTTGCAGCTGAAGAAAAAGAAGCACAACTACTGCGAAGCCGAAGTCATAAGGTTTGTGGAATACAGCAAGCTGAGGGTTGAGCCTAAGTGCGAACATTTCGGGGTGTGCGGCGGCTGTAAGTGGCAAAATCTGAAATATGACGAACAACTGCGTTTCAAGCAAAAGCAGGTTTGCGACCAACTGCGGCGGATAGGCAAAGTGGAGCTGCCGGAGTGTAAGCCCATACTTGGCTCATCAAAGACATTCTTGTATAGAAACAAGCTGGAGTTTGGCTGTTCAAACAAACGATGGCTGACAAAAGAACAAGTGGCCACGGGCATAAAGTATGACAACATGGATGGCGTGGGATTCCATATCACAGGCGCTTTCGACAAAATATTGCCAATAGAAAAGTGCTGGCTCATGGAAGACCTCCACAATAATATCCGCAACGAGATAAGAGACTATGCCGTAGGCCATGGCCTAAGCTTCTTTGACTTAAGGGAACAGACGGGCTTGCTGCGCGATATAATAATACGCAATTCCAACACGGGGCAATGGATGGTCATAATACAGTTCCACTACGATGAGCCGGAGGACGAAAGGCGGGCAGAGGCATTGTTGCGACATATCGCGGACACGTTTCCGCAAATCACATCGTTAATGTATGTGAACAATCAAAAGTGCAACGACACCATAGGCGACCAAGACGTGAAACTGTTCAAGGGCAGCCCCTATATAATGGAAGAAATGGAGGGGCTGAAATTCAAAGTGGGGCCGAAGAGTTTCTACCAGACAAACACGGAACAGGCTTACCGCCTATATTGCGTGGCACGTGACTTCGCGGGGTTGACAGGCCGTGAGCTTGTTTACGACCTGTACACGGGCACCGGCACGATAGCAAACTTTGTGGCGGGTAGGGCACGCAAGGTGGTAGGCATAGAGTATGTGCCAGAAGCCATTGAGGATGCTATGGAGAACTCAAGGCTCAATGGCATAAGCAACACGGTGTTTTATGCCGGTGACATGAAAGACATCCTTAACGATGAGTTCATAGCGGCCAACGGCACTCCCGACGTAATAATAACCGACCCGCCACGCGCGGGGATGCATCAGGGCGTAGTGGAAACAATAATCAAAGCCTCGCCGACACGCATAGTGTATGTGAGCTGCAATCCGGCCACGCAGGCGCGCGACTTGTCACTACTTGACGAGTTTTACAGAGTGGAAGTCGTGCAACCGGTGGACATGTTTCCGCACACGCCTCATGTGGAAAACGTGGTAATGTTGGAGCGGAGGTAAACGCGGGCATGGTTTCCCAAACATCAAAAAACTTGACACAGAATATAAATACATGAACTATAATAAGAAAACTGTCGCATTGGCATTGTTCGCCTCTCTATGCACTGCGGCGGCAGCCGATGATGACAATGTTCCGATATTGAGCAAGCCGCAATTGAGCGGCTACATAATAGGACAATATCAAGCCACACTGCAAGACGATGGCAACAGCAATTCTTTCAGCATACGCATGGCGCGACTATCCCTGGGAGGACGGATATTGGGCGACTTTGAATATAAGGTGCAAGCACAAATCAACGGCAACACATCGACGATGGGCGAAAGCCCGCGCGTTGTCGACCTGTTCGTCGAATGGCAACGTTTTGACTTTTTGCGCATCAAGGCGGGTGAGTTTAAACGGCCATTTACGTTTGAGAACCCAATGAACCCTATCGACCAGGGATTCATGGGCTATTCGCAAATCGTGCAACGACTGTCCGGATTCAATGACCGTACCGGCGAACACGCCAGCAATGGGCGTGACATCGGTATTCAAGTGCAGGGTGACTTGCTGCCGACAGCTTCCGGACGCAAGCTTCTCCATTATCAGATTGGCGTATTCAACGGACAAGGCATAAACACTAAAGACGTTGACAATCGCAAGGACGTGATTGGAGGCGCGTGGGTGATGCCCATCGAGGGGCTTCGCATAGGGGCGTTCGGCTGGGTAGGCTCACATGCACGCAACGGCAGCTGGACTGACAGCAATGGCGAAACGCAATCCGGCACTGTCAGTTTGGGACAATCTCGCTATGCCATCAGTGCCGAATATAAGGCCAACGACTGGCAGTTTCGTTCTGAATACATCCACAGCACAGGCTACGGCTTCAAAACCACGTTGCAAAATGAAGGCGATGAAGCCGATGCGACAGTGAACTATGAACAGGGTAACAAGGCTGATGGTGTGTATGCCCTCTGCATTGCACCTATAATAAAACAAAAACTGTACGCAAAGGCACGTTACGACCTATACAGAAAGTCGGGCGGATGGAGTGACAGCCGCACTCAATACGAGATAGGGATGAACTTCTTGTTGTGCAAGTACATAGAACTGCAAGCCGAATACGCCTTAATCAATGACCGCAGTCTCGACAAACACAATTACAGCATCATCGACATGCAGTTCAGCGTGAGGTTCTGATGCCATTTGGAGTGGGCACCCAACCAGCATTTTCTACCTCTTAAGCAAGACTTAGTTCACGTTTTGCTTAAGTATCGTATTGCCAATTTTCCAACATCATCAAATGTAATCCTTTCAGGAAACATGTCCATGGAAAGCGCACACCGTGCAGGGAATACGTAGTGCAAAGATACATATAAGCGGATGACAGAGGCTAAATTTCAGATAATGGGAA
>CAZKMT010000105.1:0-3231 GCA_964554115.1 uncultured Prevotella sp. | reverse complement strand
TTTGTTACCTGTATTGGTGATAAATTTCCGAAAGCGTGTCATAAAATCCCCATCCACAATTGTTGGCGTTATCAAGTAATTTTTCTATTCGTTCATAATATTGGGCCAACAAACCATTCATGAAAATAAACTTCATGGCTTTGTCGAAATTGTTTTCCAAAGTAATGTAGTATTGTTCCCACATATCGCCGAATGTCACGGTATATTCACACCCTTGTTCGATGTAGAATAACATTAGGTCGGCCACGCAGTTCGGGTCGGGCTTTAACTTCTGAAAATCGGAAATGACTTTTCTGCACTTGGCGAATGATGGCTTTTCTGAGAAACTACGGGTAGGGAAAAACTCCTGCCGGATGGCTTTCTTGCATTTCTCCAATTCGACATTGCTGTCAGGAGCCAGATAGAACTTTAGATAGTCTTGGGCTTCTTTTCGTGCGTCATACAATTCAAGTATTATTTCGATGATTCGTTCTTTAGGGAGTGATTGTAGATGTTTTTTTAGTCTTGCTTTTGACATATTCGCCTTATTTTATGGATTGATTGCAATGTATAAGTTTCTTCGCCAGCGGCGCATAATATTTCCGCACTTTCTCTTCAGTGGGCGTATGGGCACCTGGAAAGTGATAGACGTGCGTATAGTATTGGCGGAATAGTGGTTCGAAGTGAGCCAAGTGGTCATTCTCGCCGAACAATCCCCAGATACGGTCATTCATTTCCGGTCGGTAGGCATCCCATTAGTGGGCTTGTACGTCGGCAAACTCCTCTATGAGGGATTCATGCGGAACAGCACCATGCAGTCATAACACGAACGGCCTGTTGGAGAAATGCCTTTGCCATAAGCCAGTTCAATCAGACTGCGCAGGGCAGACCAGTCCATCACGGCGTTTATCCGGTTGAAAAACTCCGATTTCACCTTGCGTCTTTGCAACTGCAAGTCACCAAAACTCATTTGGGGCGTTTCTTCGCGTTTAATGACCTAAAGATACAACTTTTTCAGCATATTACCAACATCTTCATTGCCGAAGTTTTGCAAAGGTCTCATAATATTCATGATGAATAATCAACATCACCTCAATCTGTACAAGTATTTAGATTGTCTTTACATATAATTCTTGTATGTTGCGGAGTTGTTTTCGTCATTACCGCAAGCACGTGCCTTTCATTGCATGGTATTGAGATGTCTCGTTATGGTTATGGCTGTATTTCTTTTCTTTCGCGCTTTTCTATTATTTTGCTGACCATAACAAACTGATAGTAGGCTTGCTGCATGGCGCAGATAAGGCCGGGCGTACCGTCCATGAAGCCGCGCTTGATTATATATGCTTTAAAGAAGCGGAATATGGGGCGAAAGATGAGGGCAGCTGTTCCATAGTGTTTTTTTGCGCGTTTGGTGATTTCATTTTCAGTATATTGATTGGTTTTTTGTATGGTCGTGGCAACGCTATCGTTGGCCAGATGTATTAGTGCCAAGTCTTTTCGCTTGGCGGACAGCTTCTTTGTTTCCCCTTGTACGATAGGAAACGTGTGTACGTTTGGTGGCCATACAGTTCCCTCTTTTATGAAGAAGCGCAATATGTAGTCGGGGTAGTAACAATGCATGAAGCGCCCCATGAAGAAATTCTTGCGTGGAAGCCACAAGCCTCGCGGGCAGTCGCTTGACTTTATCGCGTCATAGAGATAGTCTTTCAGTTCCGGCGTTATCAGTTCGTCGGCATCGACCACCAAGACCCACTTGCATCGGGCCGACTGAATGGCGAACGTTCGTGCCGGCTCGGCACTCACATGGTCTTTCTTCGGAAAGTTGACCACCCTGCAGCCATGCCGCAAGGCTATCTCCGTGGTGTCATCGGTGCTCTCCATGTCGCACACCACAATCTCGTCAAAGCCCTTGGCCGACTCGAGTGTCTTGGCAAGGTGCCTTGAAGCATTGTAAGTGTTTATCACCACCGAAATTCCATCCACAGCGTCTATGCTTCCCATAATTTCTTTGCCATAAGGTCTTTAAATACGTAAAACAGTCTCTTCAGTTTGCTTCTGGCTATGTTTGCATACAGCCCCCCCCCCTTGTTTACGGTGTCTGTCTCAGACACGGAGAAAGGCTCGCCACGCTTTAGGATATGCTTGACAAATGTGGAAGACGTTATGCCGTATTTCATGAGGAACTGTGCACTGCCATTGTTCTTTTTGATGCGCGAGGTTGACCGGGCCTCAAAGTGATAGACAAGGCTCTTTGACACGCCCTTGAAATATCTTACGCCGGCGAGCCATAGCTTGGCCGCGAAGTCCGGGTCACTGTACATTCCAGGCGAAAACTCTATGCTGTATCCGCCCGCCAAATCCCATATGTCTTTGTGCACAACGTTTGGTGGCCATGTGCTGCCGAACCAGTCGCAGTGCGGCAGCGAGGAGTATTCTTTCAGGAGCCTGTCTTCCCGGAAGTCGTCCACGCTCTCGCCATAGTTTGCCGGAGCTATTATGCGTTTGTCGTAAAACGGGTGAGGCTGTATGGATGTTGACGAAAGGAAGAAATATTTGTCTTTGAGCGACTGTATCTCATCCCACAAGAACTTGTCCCACAGCGGGCAAACGTACATGTCGTCATTCATGTAACAGATGTAGTCAGTCTTTACCAGAGAGCGGAGTGAGTTGAGCGCGAAGCATATCCCCACATTCTGCGGGCTGTGCATGTGGTCGAAGCCGTTGCTCTTGACCCACTCGAGCGTTCCGTCGCTCCCGTCATTCACATAGATGATAATCTGATGTCTGTATGATGAATTCTTCAATATGCTGTTTACGCACAGCTTGAGGAAATCCAAATTGTTCCATGTGGGTATGAGTATTGAGAATTTGAGTTCCGTACTCTTGTCTGTCATTGTTATGTTTGTCTGTTATGGCAATTTCTTTTGCCGGATTTCATTTCATGCACATGCACTCCTCGTGGGAAACCCGACACTTGTTGCATGGCTGTCATTCTGTTGTTTCTGCAAATTTAATAAAAAAGGCAATGCCGAAAGTAAATTGCCATAGATTTTTTACGGGATTCATGGCTGAAGGGCGATGTGCAGGAGGTTGGTGAGCGTGAGAGATTAATAAGCAAGAAGAAAAACAGCCTTGTGGATGATGGTTTGAACGGCTGGCTTCAGTGCCATAAAGGCTGCCGATGCTATTCAAGATAACCATTCATCCGCAAGGCTGTTTTCTTTTTGCTGCTTATTTGCTGACTTTCAACAC
>CAZKMT010000104.1:0-3613 GCA_964554115.1 uncultured Prevotella sp. | reverse complement strand
CGACCAGTCATGTGCGCTACCACAAAGTAGTAAGCTATCAGAATTTGCTGGACGAAATGAAGAATATATAATAGGCGGCAATGACAGAAACAAAAATGCCATTCCCCGATTCCTCTTCCGAGGAACAGGGAATGGCATTTGTCCCATACCGTAATATATATGGCTCTATCGTGGAAGTTTTACCGTTTTTATAAGCCCCGGCATTACGGTCAGCTTCGCCATGCCGTTGCCGGAAATCTCGACCATTGCGTATTTTGCCTCAACCACCACCCTGCCGTCGAGCATGATTACGCCCCATTGGCGGGGATTGGCTTCCACGGCGCAATAGTTTCCGACGGGTGTCTGAATGTTGCGGTAGACGGGCGGGACGATGATGCGGCCGCCGGAACGCAGTCCCCACTTCAATCCCGACTGGAAAGGCTCGGCATCTCGCAGGCCGGACAGCCGTTCTTGCCTTTTCCGTTCCTGCTCGCGAATGCTGGTTTTCTGCATCCTCTCCGCGCGAGCCTTGGCTTCTTGTTTCAACTTTGATACCGCCACATCGAAATCCTCGTCTTTCGTCCGTGGATGTTCGCAAGCGACGTATCGCTTTTCCATGCCATCCTTTGCGTGATAGTAATTGCCTCGTTCATCGGCTATCACAATGCTTCCGTCCGCCAGCCTGCCACAGAACCAATAATAATCATCGTCGTCACCGTCAAGGATGCAAACGCAATCATTGTGCAGTATTGTGTCTGATTCGTCGACGCTTTTGTATTGGCAGTGTTTGGAAAAACAGTTGTAAATACGCAGGTAGAAGCCACACCAAACGAAATCGGATTCTCTTTTCCCACGCAAGCTCTTATAGACATGCCTCGTGCGGCTGTAATAAGAATCACCGGCTTTCAGCATCTCTATCCGTCCGAATTTCACTATCCTCGGTTTGGCATCAAACTCTTGGTTGTTTTTTAAATCAATATAGTATGTATAGTTGTCGTTTCCCGTCACGGCCACAATGTCATCACGCATGAATTTCATGCGGCGACAGCATTCGGACTTTATCCGCACATTGCCGTTCTCGTCCACAATGCCACACTCACAGTCACCAAACTTCACACTGGCCAAATCGCCTTTCACTTCAAAAACGGTGCGGTATTGTGCTTTGGCTGTGACAGTCTGCCCCCGTTTCAATCCCCAAAGTCCATTTCGTCTGTCTTTATAAGGTTTCAAAGGTTCTGCCCGTGAAGTTTTATTGTCATGCAGGGAAGAAGAATCGCTTTGCAGATAATCCATCAACTGTCCGTGCGACACGATCGTTTCCAGCAGACCGTCCGTGTTTAAGGTCTCGCCATTCACTTGTCCAGCAGTCATATAGGAAACGTTCCTCGTATTTGTCGCGGGATGGCCTTTCCCCGCAAGCCGCCCTTCGAACATCGCCTGCCAATCGCGGTCGGCCGTGGGCAGCCCGAACAGGCGGTAAAGCCCCACGTTGTCGATTATCATGCAGCTTTCCTTCCCATCGGTCTTGCGCAGCCCGCGCCCCACCTGTTGCAGATACTTG
Source organism: uncultured Prevotella sp. (assembly GCA_964554115.1). Taxonomy (GTDB): domain Bacteria; phylum Bacteroidota; class Bacteroidia; order Bacteroidales; family Bacteroidaceae; genus Prevotella. The sequence goes on along the minus strand of CAZKMT010000104.1, from coordinate 2,073 downwards.
GCAAGCGAGAGCGTGGGGCGAGCCAGCTGCACGAACTCCACGTCGGGGCAGTCGAAGCCCTCGCTGAACACGTCCACGTTCACCAACACTTGCACGTCGCCTCGCCTGAAGTCCTCCACCAGCCGCTTGCGCACCTTGGCGGGTGTCCTGCTGTCGATGGCGGCGGAGTTCATCCCGTACTCCTTATAGTATGCGGCAATATTACGTGCGTGGCCGATGCTGATGGCATAGACTATGCCTTTCTTCCCGTCGGCATGTTGCCTGACGCTTTCATACAGCCTTTCGATGCTCGGCCGTCTGTTCAGCACTGCGTCCATCTCCCTCACCTGAAAGTCGCCGTCCGTCCCCCGCTTCACCAAACCGTCTATCAGCCTTTGGTCTTCGCTATCCGGACGAATTGAAACATAGTCAAAAGGCGAGAGCCATCCCTGTCGGATGAAATCCGCAATGCTGTCTGAAGTTATTAGAACTTCAAATAAATCCGTGAAACCTTTCCGATTCAGACGACAGGGTGTGGCGGTCATGCCCAATTTCTTCGCTTCGGGATACCACTGCCACAGTCCTTTGTATGTTTCCGCCAACGCATGATGCGCCTCGTCAATCACAATCAGGCTTGGCTGTTCGTTCTTCATATCATCAAAATGGCGTGAGAGCCACTGGATAGACATTACCCTTACAATCCCGGCCTCTGGATTTATGCCATACCTTGCTACCGTCTCCTCTATCTGCTCCACCAATTCCCGGCGGTGGGCAACAATCCAGACATGTTGGTCTTGTTTCTCTTCTATTATATAATCATAAATAATAGACGCGAGTAAATGTGTTTTGCCTGTACCTGTTGGCATTTGTACCATAATGCTATGGTGCAGTTGCCAATTAGAGACAATCAGCTGTTTAATAGTATGTTGGTATTTACGCAACATAACAGGAAAGATCTATAAGAGTTTGCCAACTCTCTCGCCCAATTTTACAGCAGGAGTGCTTTTGCAGACTTCCATGACTTTAAAAGCAGATAAATGTGGCAATAGAATTATAATACTGGTCACTATTTTTGTTTGTAAACCTCGGCCACTTGCCCGGCAATCTTCTCCCAATCGTACTTCGCCATGTCATAGTCGAAGTGCTGCAAAGGCTGGCTGATGACGTCTTTCAGCTTCTCCGTGAGGGCATCGACATTGCCCACTGGGAAGTAATCGCTTTCGGGCAGCCCCACTTCCTTGTTTGCCGGGATGTCGCTCACGATGACTTTCACACCGTAACTCATCGCCTCAAGCAACGCTATCGGCAGTCCCTCATGGCTCGACGGCAGGCAATAGGCACGGCAGTTGGTCAGCAGCGAATGCAGCTTCTTGCCCTTGACGAAGCCAGTCAGCACCACGCCGTTCTCCCTTGCCGTTTCCTTCAGACTGCGAGAATAGTCATCCTCGAAATCCGTGTCGCCGGCCAAAACGAGCCTTGCCCCTCCCCTCTCCTTGACCTTGGCGTAAGCCTCCACAAGGTGGTGCAGGTTCTTTTCTGGAACGAAGCGGCACATTCCGAGAATGTACTTGCCTTTCTCGATGCCCAGTTCATCGAAATATTCGGGATAATCGCATATCTCAGGTTCTGACACGCCGTTGTATATAAGGTGTACGCGGCTTGTCCGGTTGTACTTCCGTTTTATAAGGTCGCGTATTACGTCGGAGATGACTATAACATCATCCGCGAACATGCAGCCCATGCGTTCGCCCAGTTTCAGCATCGCCTTGGCCGCGAATCCCCACTTGTCGCGGTCGTAGTCGGGGCCGTGGTGGGTGAACACCACCTTCATGCCCAGAATCTTCGCGTAAGGGACGAGCAACGCCGGGCCTATGGCGTGGACGTGCAGGATGTCCGCCCCGAGCCGCTTCGCCTCGTTGATGGCGCGGAACGTGTGGATGATGGCCTCGAACGACTTCTTCTTCGGCGTTTCGATGTCGACGAGCCTCACGCCTTTCCACTCCGCCAAGTTGTCCCCGGCATAGCTCTTCCTGCGCACCACGGTAACGTCAAAGCCCCTTTCCGCGATTCTCGGAAACAGCTCCTCGCAGTGCG
>CAZKMT010000103.1:0-3686 GCA_964554115.1 uncultured Prevotella sp. | reverse complement strand
ACATATATTTATCCCATAAATTATGGTTTTGTTTGGCCAATAAATGGAAATATAGTAAATTTGCAGTATGAACAAAGACTTAGGCCAACCGCACTGGAGCGAGAACGTAATCCTCGTAGACGGTGATTACGTGGACAAGGTGGCATTCAACCTTACAGTAAACTTTGAGCGAATGCTCGGGCGGCGCATTCCAAAGGCCGACATGGCGCGTTGGATAGACTGCATAGCCCTCGACGGGGGTGTGCGTGCAGGCGTCAATTCTGTCCAGGTGGTGTTCATTCACAGTCCGAAGACTAAGGCCATGGACAATTTTGCCCCGGGGGATTATGCCTCCGACCTCGACGGAAAGGCCTTCGGCGACCATCTTGGAGAGTTTCTCCTCAGTTCGGTGGTCGCCGAGGGTGTGACGGGCGGCGTGCCGGAGCTGTTCACGGAAGCCATCGGGATGGTTTGTTCCGCCGCGGAAGTGAAACGCGCCATGCTCGTTCCCAATGCCGAAGAGTATTGGGACGATGTGCGCAACGCGTTGCATCGCACCGCCATCGACGACAAGGCAGTCACCGTATTTGCCATGGAGCCGTTGCTCGGCGGGCATTTCCGCCAAGAGATATTGGGCTATTCGCTGATGAGCGCGCTGGGCATAAAGGCAGAGGAGATAAAGTGCGGCTGACGGATTTCGAGGCACGACAACGAAAAAACAATCATATCGCAGACTATGGGAAAAGTATTGATGATCGGCGCCGGCGGCGTAGCCACCGTGGCGGCATTCAAGATTGCGCAGAATGCCGATGTGTTTACAGACTTCATGATAGCAAGCCGGCGCAAGGAGAAGTGCGACCGCATTGTGGAAGCCATAGGCAGCCCGTCAATAAAGACGGCACAAGTGGACGCCGATGACGTCGAACAACTGAAGGCTCTGATGAATGAATACAAGCCTGACATAGTAATCAACCTCGCCCTGCCATACCAAGACCTCACCATAATGGATGCTTGCTTGGCCTGCGGGTGCAATTATCTTGACACGGCCAACTATGAGCCGCTCGACGAGGCACACTTTGAATACTCGTGGCAGTGGGCTTACAAGAGTCGCTTCGAACAGGCCGGACTGACGGCAATACTCGGCTGCGGTTTCGACCCAGGCGTGAGCGGTATCTTCACGGCATACGCGGCCAAGCACCACTTCGACGAGATACAGTGTCTCGACATCGTGGACTGCAACGCAGGCAACCACCACAAGGCTTTCGCCACTAACTTCAACCCCGAGATAAACATACGCGAGATAACGCAAAAAGGACTGTACTACAAGGATGGCCAATGGATAGAGACCGAACCGCTGGCCGTGCACAAGCCTCTGACTTACCCCAACATTGGGAAGCGCGAGAGCTATCTGATGCACCACGAAGAGCTGGAAAGTCTCGTGAAGAACTTCCCGACCATCAGGCAGGCACGCTTCTGGATGACTTTCGGACAGCAATACTTGACATATCTCGATGTAATCCAAAACATTGGCATGGCGCGGATAGACGAGATGGAGTACGAGGCTCCGCTGGCAGACGGGACGGGCGCGAAAGTAAAAGTGAAAATCGTGCCGCTGCAGTTCCTGAAAGCCGTGTTGCCAAACCCACAAGACCTTGGCGAGAACTACGATGGCGAAACGAGCATAGGCTGCCGCATACGCGGGCTGAAAGACGGCAAGGAACTGACATATTATATATATAACAATTGCAAGCATCAGGAGGCTTACAAGGAAACAGGCATGCAGGGCGTGAGCTACACCACAGGCGTGCCGGCCATGATTGGCGCAATGATGTTTCTCAAGGGTCTCTGGCGCAAACCGGGCGTATGGAACGTGGAGGAATTCGACCCCGACCCGTTCATGGAGCAGCTCAACAAGCAGGGCCTGCCATGGCACGAGGTGTTCGGATGCGACCTGGAACTGTGACCACGGCAATCCACCCGGCGCGCCATAGGAAGTTGTCGGCGCGGTGCGTCTGCCGCAGCATGGCTTCTGTCGCTCTTGCGCCGGCGGCTCTCAGGCCTTAACGCCGACCGAGCGAATAAATCACAAAACAAAAATCATGAATGATGGCAAAAGATAAAGAACAAATACAAGACACGACAACCAACGAGGGCAAGCTCAAGGCTCTCCAGGCCGCCATGGCAAAGATAGAGAAAGACTTCGGCAAAGGCACAATAATGAAGTTGGGCGATGAGCAAATAGAGAACGTGGATGTGATTCCCACGGGAAGCATCGGACTGAACGCCGCTCTCGGCGTAGGGGGATACCCGCGCGGCAGGATAATCGAGATATTCGGCCCTGAATCATCTGGCAAGACGACTTTGGCCATCCATGCCATTGCTGAGGCGCAAAAAGCGGGCGGCATAGCGGCTTTCATCGATGCAGAGCATGCTTTCGACCGTTTCTATGCTGAAAAGTTGGGCGTAGATGTCAATAACCTGTGGATTTCACAGCCTGACAATGGCGAACAGGCCCTTGAGATAGCCGACCAGCTCATACGCTCGTCGGCGGTGGATATCCTTGTGGTGGATTCGGTGGCTGCGCTCACCCCAAAGAAAGAGATTGAGGGCGACATGGGCGACAGTATGCTCGGCTTGCAGGCGCGCTTGATGAGTCAGGCTCTGCGCAAGCTCACCAGCACCATCAGCAAGACCAACACCACCTGCATATTTATCAACCAGCTGCGCGAGAAGATAGGGATTACATTCGGCAATCCGGAGACTACCACCGGTGGCAATGCGCTGAAGTTTTATGCCAGCGTGCGCCTTGACATACGCAAGACAGGAAACTTAAAGGATGGCGACACCGTCATTGGCAACCAAGTGCGCGTCAAGGTAGTCAAGAACAAGGTGGCGCCGCCGTTCCGCAAGGCTGAATTTGAGATATTGTTCGGTGAGGGCATCTCCAAGGTTGGCGAGATAGTAGACCTCGGTGTGGCTTACGACATAATACAGAAAAGCGGCAGTTGGTTCTCTTACAACGGCGCGAAACTGGCCCAAGGGCGCGATGCAACCAAGGCACTGCTTAAGGACAATCCTGAGTTGTGCGAGGAAATAGAAAGCCTCATCATGCAGGCCATAGCCGACAAGGTATAGCCCACGTTCCCGTAGTAACGTTTTCCCCCGTTCTCAGCATCTCCGCATGTCGCTACATGACGATTGTCGTGCAGCGACATGCGGCATCTTTTTGATTTGATCGCGATGAAAAACAGTCGTTTGTTGATGCCAACGAACAAAGGAGAGCATAAACTTGACAAGGATAAATTTCTACCGCCCCATTAGTTTCTATTGCTCATATTTTGCCCGATGGAAAACATCTGTCAGAACACAAGTCTTGACTATCACAAATCATATAGGATGACACGTTGAGACTTAGGATAACTAAGCCTCAATTCAGATTTAAACATCAAATCTTTTCATCGAAATCACATTAAAATGGCCATAGCTATTAATATACACGTAATACAAATAAGAGGAAATACCATACATCCGCTTTTGCTACTTTCTTTACTGTTTACAGCAGAAGATTCTGTAGTATTAGCTTGGACTTCTTTCTTCAAAAAATTAGATGTGTTGGGTTTAAACACAGATTTTAATTGTGCAATGGTTTCTGTGTCGTCAAGTGGTTCTATAAACACTCCATGGTATTTCATCCTTATGTCTGTAGG
>CAZKMT010000102.1:2400-4034 GCA_964554115.1 uncultured Prevotella sp. | reverse complement strand
CGAAGTCTGTACAATGGCGGCAACAACCGCCGCCAGCAATGTCTTTTTTGTCATAATATAATATGCGTTTGTTTGTTATAGGTGTCCATGTGTCGGCTGTCAGCCTGCGAAAAAGCCATCATGCGGCAGCGATATGCGCCGGCTTTCACGCCGCAAAATTAGTTTTACGGAGGTGGAGAATAGAGACATAATCGTGCTCGGAAGTAACATTTTCATGCCAAAATCCTTTTTATAGACGAAAAGACATATATTTGCACCATGCCAACGACCCGATTACTGACCTCGGCCATTGCCGCTATGGTGGCTGCCACGACCGCCATTGGGCAGTCACCTGTCTCGGGAATGGCCGCCGAACGACTAACCGTGCGCAACGGACTGTCGAGCAACATAGTAAGCTGTATGTTGCAAGACGCGCAGGGCTATGTATGGATAGCCACGTACAACGGCCTGAACGCCTACGACGGGTATGCCGTGACGAGCTATCCCGCCCCGCAAGGCAGCGGCTCCGGCCCTGCCCCAATAGTGGAGATGGAGGAAGACCGCCGCCGGGGAGTGCTGTGGCTCACGGCAAGCAATGGCCGCAGGAGCTGTTTCAGCCTGTCCGAAAGGCGATATGCCGACATGCAGGACAATCCACCTGAAAAGAAAACAAAGGACAATATTTTCGCCGATTTCAACGGCACGACATACAGAAACAACGGCAACGGCACTGTGACACGCACTGACACCCTCCTCCGAACGACAACCATGAGACTGCTGCCGCACGCCATACTCGACTACACGAAGCAAGATCACTTTCACGCCGTGCGCATGACCGACGGCCGCGAGGCCATATCCACCTACGGTGCGGGGCTGTTCATCTACGACCCTGCAACCGGTTCTATGGCGCAATTCACCACAACCAACAGTCCCGGCATAATAAACAACGACTACATAACGGCACTGATGGCCGACCGCAGCGGCTGCCTCTGGATTGCCGAAGATTACACCGGACTGGCCATTCTGCGCTTCTCGGGACTACGCCACAGCCGCATGGAAGCCGAACCAGATGCCAGCATACCCGACAAGAACTACGTGAGGCACGTGGCTGACATGGGCAATGGCCGCCTGCTCGTGGCCAACAACTACGGCACGTGCCACGTCTACGATGAGCACCAAGGCACATTCAGCGACACCGGTTACCGTGGGGCAAGGGTGTACTGCACGCTGACCGACAGCCACGGCCACCGTTGGACGGGCACGCGAGGCGACGGACTATACCTCGACGGGCGGCTGCTGACCACGGAAAACAGCACACTGCCAGCGATGGACATATACGACATTGCCGAAGACAGAGCCGAAAACGTGTGGGTGGCCACACTGGGCGGCGGGGTGGCACGCGCCGATATTTCCGCCGACAGCACGCCTTCTTTCGCACATTTCCTCAACAACGGCACGGCAACGGCCAAGGTCCACGACATAGAGATCGACGGGGATGGCCGCCTTTGGGTGGCCACCGAGGGTGGACTGGGCGTGATGGAGCCCGACGAGGGAACACAGTTTACCGTTTACGGAAGCCATGACGGCACGCTACCCTGCAACTACTTCATCTGTCTGAAGGCCGACGGCAATGGCCGCATGTGGGCCGGGACTGT
>CAZKMT010000102.1:0-2300 GCA_964554115.1 uncultured Prevotella sp. | reverse complement strand
GGGCTTGCCACCAATAACGTGAATGCCATAGCCATCGACCGCCTGGGGCGCGTGTGGGCCGGCACGGAATACGGTCTGTCGTGCGTGAATCCCGAGACAAACTCGGTAATAAACCACTTTCTGGCCACCAACCCGCTGGGCGATACCTATTCCGAGAAAGCCTGCGTCACGCAAGCCGACGGCTCGATAGTGTTCGGCACGCACCTCGGCATGGTCAGGATATGGCCCGGCGAGGCCGCCGCCGAACAGACAGGCCACCGCACTTACATCACCTCGGTGGCCATAAACGGCGAGAACCACGATGAAAGCCTGGCCACCATGGCCGACGGGATGCCGCTATCGACACCATACGACATGAACACACTGCGCTTCAACTTCTCCAATTTCAGGTACAGCGACATACGGTCAGTGCAATATCAGTACTATCTCGAAGGCCTCGAAGAGGACTGGAACGCCCCCACCGGCGACAATTCCGCCACATATACCAAGCTGCCCCCGGGAACTTACCGCCTGCACGTGCGCTCCAACGACGGCAGCGGCCACTGGGGCGGCGAGGCAAGCATGGGCATAACCGTAAGGCAACCGTGGTGGAATTCGACAGCGGCGTGGGCGGCTTACGTGGCGGCCATGATGGCAGTGGCACTCGTGCTGCGCCGCATCTGGATTTTGCGCAAGCGACTTGAAATTGAGCGCAGCGTCACAGAGCTGAAGATTAACTTCTTCACCAACGTGACGCATGAGCTGACCCTACCCTTGACGCTGATACGCGCTGCCGTCGACCAGATAGTGGACGCGGGACGCGAACAGCCGTCGGCCACCACATTGCGCACCATCGTAAACAACACCGCGCGCCTCGGCCACATGGTGGAGAAGCTGATACAGTTCAGGAAGATAAGCAAGGCTACGCTCACGCCGACCCCGACTGCCGCCGACTTCGTGGCCACCGTGCGCAATGTGTGCCACGGATTCTGGGGCATGGCGGCCGAGAGGGGCGTGAGGATAAGGGTGTCTCCTTTTGCCAAGAGCCACGAAGCACTCTTCGACACGGACATGGTGGAGACGGTGGTGGGCAATCTTGTGAGCAACGCCGTGAAGCATTCGCCCAATGGCGGCGAGGTCACCGTGGCCGTTAGGCGTGCCGACGGCAGGCTGACTGTGGACGTAATGGACGATGGACACGGGGTGGACGATGCCGACAGGACACGGCTCTTCGCGCCCTACACGGGCATGAAGACTAACAAGGGCGGACTGGGCATCGGGCTGTACATAAGCCGCCAGACGGCATTGGCCATGGGCGGGGAGCTGGACTACACCCGCCCCAACGGCGGCAGGAGCACGTTCAGGCTGTCCGTGCCCGACGTGCAGCCTGACGACGGTGGGGCACATGGCGGCGCGAGCAAGGGCGAACGGGATGCGGGTATGGCCATGCCGGAAAGCTACATAAAAGAGATGATGCCCGTGCCGATGAACCCCGACATTACCACAATCATTGCCGAGGACGACCTGGAGACGCTCAACTATCTACGCTTCACCCTCGGCCAGTACTTCAACATAGCCACGGCGGGCAGCGACGACGAGGCGGTGAGACTGGCAGCCGACACAAACGCCCACCTCGTAGTGGCCGAAAAGTCAGCGCAGACCAACGGCACGGCCATAGCGGCAGGCGTTAGGAAAGCCTGCGGACAGCGGACACACACCTTAATAATAACATCAGACGGCAGCGACAATGTTCTGCTGGCGGCCATAAGGGCGGGAGCCGACGGCGTGATGGTGCGCCCATTCACCATGAAGATGCTCACGGAGGCATGTCTGCGCAGCGTGAAAGACGCGGCCGAATGGCGTACACGCGAGGCCAGCGAAGCCGCCGCCAACCGCCCCGCGATACCGACCAAGGCAGTGATAAGAAAGGAGGATGAGCGGCGTTTCATTGACGCTTTCAACCGAATATTGGCTGCACACGCAGTCGACACCGACTTCACTGCCGACCGCTTTGCCGAGCTGATGGGCATGGGCAGAGGCCGCTTCTACCGCATGACAGGAGAACTGACCGGAGAAACGCCCGCCACGCACATACTGAAGGCACGCATGGAGCACGTGGCGAGAATGCTCCGCGACACGGACAAGGCCGTCAAGGACATAATGGCAGAGGCCGGATTCGCCAACCCAACGCACTTCTACAACACTTTCAGGAAACATTTCGGCATGAGTCCTGGGCAATACCGTAAATCTACGAACTTTTCCTCGTAATGGAGGGATTCATAAAACAGACACCACGCAGGCAAGCACCGCGTGGGCGAGGC
>CAZKMT010000101.1:0-4103 GCA_964554115.1 uncultured Prevotella sp. | reverse complement strand
AAATGACATGTAAAGGTAAAAAAACTTGGAGAAAAGCGTCATGTTCGACAAAAAACGTATATTTGTAGTATCCGACCGTGCAAGTGGCGGACAACGACTACATTAATTATAGACCGGATATTGATGATTGAAGAAACAATCGGAGAACGTGGGCCAGCATTGTGTATAGATCATCAAGTCTTGCTGTTGTTACATAAAGATAGTTATAACATTTCCGATATTCTCAGTACCACATATGACACGTTACGTCCGGAAATTCCGCCAATCTTCGGTGCCCCTGGCGGCGATTTTTCTGTTCGTGTGTCTTCATGGTGTCGGTAAGCGTGTGCGGTCAATATCCGCTCGAAAGCGTCCATTAAGCGCCGCTCATTCTTTGCGTATGCCGAGGCATGTCCGATGTCCATTTTCATGCTTCGATATGCTCAAAAGCAACAGAAATGCGGGAAAATACGCCGAAAAGTTGTAATTTTGCTGTGTGAAAGTCCGGGCAAGCCATTCGACGTTTCTTCTGCAATGTCGGAATGCGCGCCGCAAAGCGGACTGACACGGCGACAATGAAGCAAAAGTACATCATAATGACAATAGTGGCGGCGACGATAGCGGCAGCCGCCATCGTGACGGCATGGCGCACGGGCGGTCCAGAGGAACGCCCCGACGGCGAGACCTTGCTGGCCAAGGGCATAGAGGAGTTGAACAGCAACAACGTGGCGCAGGCTTTCGGCTTGCTGCAACAGGCCGCCGAGGCTCTGACGGAGCGGAACGACTCTGACCGTCTGTTTGAGGCCGTCGTATATACCGCGTTGCTCTACGGCCAGATAGGGCAGCATGACAGTGCCTATGCCATGCTGAAGCGGGTGGAATACCGCGACGTGCCCAATTACAAGGACTATGCCTCGCAATATTACCTGCGCATGATGGGATACTACAAGCTGGCTATTGACAGCGACTACGCCGCCGCCGAGACGTTTACGCGCCACGCAATCGAGTTCTCGCGCGAGAAGTATCCGGGCGACGCCGCCTACATGTATGTGGACATGGCTAACCTCGCCGAAATCCACATCACGGCAGGACAGCCGGAAAAGGCGCGTCCGATACTCGACAGTCTGGAGAGTATGGAGAGGGCGGAATGCCCACTTTACATGTCGGAGGTATATTATTGCCGGGGCCTCATGGCCTTGCAGGCCGGACAACGCGACACGGCTGTCGGCTACCTGACCGCCGGCGTTGACGTTTCGCACGAGTACAACTCATTCGACAACGAGCTGGCCTCGCTCAGGCTGCTGTCGGAAATAGACAGCGCAAACAACGACCTGCCGCGCTACATCGCCCACCGCCGGGCTTACAACAACCTGCGGGAGAGCATCAAGGGAAACGAAATCCGCCACAAGATTGAGATGATGCGCGAGCAGCACAAAGTGAACCTGCTGCGGCAGGAGAGCGCAAAGCGGTCGATGGTGTTCAAACTCACGCTGTGCATAATGTGCTCGGTCATAGCGGTTATGCTTACCGTGATCGTCTACATCTACAAAAGCGCCAAGACCAGGCACAAGCTGGCGCGCATAGAAAAGCAGCGACTCGACGACGCCGTGGAGCGCGAAAGACTGGAAAACGAGCTGCTGCAGCTCAAGCTGCGCCAGCAGGGCAAGAAGCTCGACAACGCGCACAAGGAAAACATAGCGATGGGCATGAGGCTCGCGGAGCAGGGGCGCGACGCAGGCGTGGCGGAGCCGCTGGAGCGCGTGCTGCGGGAAATGAACAGCGACTTCATGCGCAAGGTCAAGACGATGTATCCGCGAATATCACACAACGACATAAGGCTGATGTGCCTGATAAGGATGGGACTGCCATCCGGCGAGATAGCCGGGACGCTCAACATCACCATGGACAGCCTGCACAAGTCGCGCTACCGCCTGCGCAAGAAACTGGGTCTCGAGGGCGGGCAGAGCCTCGAAGCGTTTGTAAACTCACTGTGATGTTCCTCGCAGAATTCCGCCGGGGCGGAGACCGTGCGTATTGGTATTTTTAACACACCTGTCCATGTTTTGTCCATGCGCATTGCCGCAGATTGTTACGGCAATGTGATAATTTTGCAGAAAATGGCAGTTTTAACCGGTATAATTATAAGGATAAGGACAAGGACAATGAGAACGATGAAATTTTTTATATCATTGATTGTTGCGGCGTGCCTTGCGGGTGTCTCCGCGTTGGCACACGCAGACACTCGGGAGGGCGAGAGTTACAGCGTACCGACAGACATGCAGCTCAGAGGTGCGCTGCTCGAGGAGTTTACCGGCATACACTGCGGTTACTGTCCCGATGGACACGCCATAGCGCGACAGCTGGACTTAGCCTCTGAGCGCGTATATGTGGTGGCGATTCATGCCGGCTACTACGCAGTTCCCTCTTTAGACCAGCCCGATTTCCGTGTCGATGAGGGCGAAGAGTTGGCGGAGGAGTTCGGAACCGATAGTTTCGGTTATCCCTGCGGCATGGTAAACCGCTACAGTCTGGCCGGGCGCGGAACGTGGAAGTCTTACAGCAAGGAGGCTGTTGAAGACACCGCCTCTGTGAACCTGCTCGCCACAGCCGCCTACGATGGCTCCACGCGCGAGCTGACGGTGCGTGTGGAGGGCTACTTCACGGCAGCCGAACAGGCCGAGGATCAGCGACTTAACGTGCTCTGGACGCAGAGCAACATACTCGGCCCGCAGAATGGAGGGCTGATGGGCGATGAGTATGTGCACCGCTACATGTTGCGCGGATACATTTCCCAGATGTGGGGCGACACCATAGATGCGCCAGCGCAGGGCACATACTTCTCGCGTGAATACACCATGACGCTGCCCGAGGCGATCAAAGACGTGGCGGTGAACGCCGAAGACATAGAGGTGATAGCATTCGTGACCGAAGGCCGGCGCGATGTGTGCAACGTCACCGGATGCAAGCCCGACTACTCGAACTACAGCAAGCCACTGGCCGCCGAACTGTCGGAGCCGCTCATCCCGATAGACAACTACTGGGGATGCAACTTCTTCGAGGCCAAGGTGAAGAACAACAGCGACGCGACCCTGACCGAGGCCACTTTCAGCGTCGATGTGAACGGCACGGCAACGACAGCCACATGGACGGGTGAGATAGCCCCGTTCGACGAGCAGGAGATTACTATCCACACGCAATACGACGTGATAGATAACTCCATGAACAGCTATTCGATAACCCTGCTGACACTCAACGGCGAGCAGGTGGAGCCGTCGTCGCTCAGCGGCAGTTTCTATTCGCTGCGTGAAGCCACCCCGACCATCAGCCTGAAGCTGAAGACCAACTCGGAGGCCGATGAGAACACATATCGCATAAAGGATGCCGACGGGCAGACAGTAGTGGAACTCGGCCCTTACCCCAAGGGCACGGTGTCCATATACGATGAGAGCGTTACGCTGGAGGCCGACAAGATATATTGCCTGGAAATATACGACGTCTGGGGCGACGGCATATACAGTCCGGCTGGATATGCCATCCTACGGTCGGAAGACGACAGCCTGATAGACCAGATTTACTCCATCGACGGCTTTGGCACGCGCACCGTATTCCGCACAAGCAAGACAGTTGACGGCATATCTGACGCTACAAGCGTGAGCGGCTCCGACGCCGAGATAGTGGTATGCCGCATCGACGGCATAGTGGTCTACCGAGGTCCGCGCGGCTTGATGAGTGTGACACCGGGCATGTATATAGTCTATGACACCGCCACGCGGACGGTGAGCAAAGAAGTGATAAGCAAGTAAGTAACCCCAAAACGCAATGACTATGAGAAAATTTTTACTATTGACAGCCGTGGCTACTGCGTGCTGCATGGATGCCGGCGCACAATACGTGGCCGACCCCGAGACCAACACATCAGTGACGGGACTTGTATATTCATACGGTCAGGAGGTAGCGATTAACAGCGATGGCATACTGTACTCACTGACACTCTTGCCAAGCACCGACACCGACGGGACTCACCTCGCGCCCACGGTGCAGGTGCTCGACAAGGATGGCAACAAGCTGCTGCCCGAAGGCGGCATGGAACTCGACAACCCGCGCAACAAGTCGTACACAATGTT
>CAZKMT010000100.1:0-4209 GCA_964554115.1 uncultured Prevotella sp. | reverse complement strand
ATTAACCCGTTCTTGAAAGGCCGTTTCCGCTGCGTTTTACAGTATGAAGCGGCGACGATTTATGAAACGCTTGAAAATCAACGCGATGCAAAGCGAAATGTTTGCCTTTGGTCAAACAAAAGCACGTGTCGTTGAACATTTTTCTAAGTTTTTTCTTTTCGGAAAAGCCTGTGTTCCAGTTCTTTTTTGTACTTTTGCAGCGAATCGCCGCTTCATACTGTAAAGCGGCAACAGGCCAAACGTTTCCAGTCATTACCCGTTCACTTCAAAATTCTGCCAATCATTTTCCTGTTTGCTTTCGACACTTCCGCCGTGTCGATGGTGGAAAGATATATCTGCGTGGTCTTAAGACTTTCGTGTCCCAGGCCTCTGCTCACAACATACAGGTCGCAGCCCATGTCGCGCATCGTGCTGGCCCAGGTATGGCGGGCGACATACGTCGTGAGCGGTATATGCAGACCTGCCAGTTCTCCTATCTTTTTCAGGTTGCGGTTCACCTTGTGCTCCATTCTTTCATACTGCGTGCGTTCCGTATCGCCGGCATCGGTGATAATCGGCAACAGATAGGGGCTGCCTGAGGTAAGGTGGGCATAGGTGTCCACAATGTCCTGCATGGCCGGTTCCCATCCGACAGACAGGCTTTGCCCCGTCTTTTTGCGGATGTATTGAAGCAGGCCGTTCCTTATGTCGGATTTCCTAAGGTAGGCCATGTCCACAAACGACATGCCCTGCAGGTAGACGCTCAGCATGAACATGTCGCGCGCGAAAGCCAGAGACGAGCCTTCCGCCAGACGCAAACGGCTGATGACCCTAATCGCCTCCAACGGTATGGCGCGCTTGTCTGTCTTGGCAAAGCCGGTGAACACATGCCGGAAGATTTGCCCGTCGACGGCAAAGCCAGCCTCCACGGCCTTGCGGTAAAGCGTGCGCAAGGCGCGCAGGTAGCACGATGAGGAGTTGCGTTTCAGTCCGCGGCCTCTAAGCCACGCCTCATAGCGGCTCATCGTCTCCGCGTCCAGCGCGTCGATGGGCATGTCCTCACCATTGCGGAAGCGGGAGAAACTGGCCAGCGCGTCACGGTAGGTCTTGGCGGTTCCGTGCCTGCCCATCAGTGTTTTTCTCAAAATCATGTCACCAATGAAGCCGAACCAAGTCCGGCAGGGCGACAACCGCAGATATTCCGACACGATGTCGTCCACGTCGTATTCCACCCCCGACTGTTCCTTTTCACTTACGATGCGGGCCAGTTGCCGGAAGCCCCACTTCACCTTTGAGGCTGCCATACGCAGCATGGCTCGCCGTTCTTCCGTACCCACAGTACGGACGGATGAAATGTCAGAATTCCATTCTTCGGGCAGTATGCGGCAATCGGTGAAGACCGTCCTTACCTTTCTCCGGTGAATGACTGAAAAATACAACGTGCCTTCCCCGCCCGATGTGGCGGAAGGACGGAATTTGAGCTTGATGGATGCCATAATGTCTGATTGTTTTTATGTTTATACCTTATTATTATAATCGGCAATGGCATGGACGGCAGACGGCAAGACTGCCGCAACGGCAGTTTACTGACGCGCCACGCTTTGTAAAGATACTTTGCGGTATGGGAGCATCGTCAGTCCTGTCGAGAAAGATTTCGCAAACCATTGTTCCCAACGGGTTGGCGACGTGTACCATCCCGCAAACCGAACGACCGTTGACAAAAGACAGAGAACAGCCATTGAAAAATCATTATGATGTCCACATTCCCCCTCAAAAGGCTTGCCGGATGTCGCGAAAGAACCTCTCGGCGTGGCGAAAACCGGAGACAATGCGGCGGCATCAACAGGGCGCACGGCAGTAAAGAATGTTTACAAACAGAGCGCAGGCAAAACAGTGGCTGCCGTTTCATGTTGCAAAACAGGCCGTTTCGCACTGTGAAACGGCCTGTTTCGCCATCCCAAACGAGCCGTTTTACAACGCAAAACGGTACACCCCGAAAACCAGCTGACAGTCAGATATTTACAATGCTTTCCAAAATACAGTGGCATAACAACGCGCATTGCGAAATATATTTACAAAATGAGGCTTCCGAAAGAATACGGACACAGGATGCGAAACCGCAATTGGCAGAATCGCGGGCACCCGTTAAAATCATCCATCGATAACCGGTGGCACGTTGACAACTCCTGGCGGCGGCAGTCTACGCGCAGGCCCGACGTTATTTCGAAATTATCTAAATTACAAAAAATAGCCACTCAAAAGTTGGTATGTTCGGAATTAATTAGTATTTTTGCATACCGATTTTTAGGTAGCAACGTTTAATAAAAGGAAAGAATTATGGCTTACGTAATTAGTGACGATTGTATCGCTTGTGGTACATGTATTGACGAATGCCCCGCAGGAGCAATATCTGAGGGCGAGAAGTATTCGATTAACCCTGACGCCTGCACAGAGTGCGGAACATGCGCAGACGTTTGTCCGTCTGAAGCAATCCAGCTCGGCTAAACCGACAAGTCAAGGATTGAAATACTAAGGATTCTCCTGTGGGAGAATCCTTTTTCGTTTGTCGCCCGCCGCCATGAAACCGCCACACAGGCAGCATTGAACCGCAGGGCAACACATATTTGAGCCTATCGGCAACGCCGCCTCCGCTTTTCTTTCTTAACTTTGCAACCGAAAGGCAAAGGGAAAGGCCACGACCGCGTGGCTGCCGACGCAAGCGGAGCGGAGAGAGATTGGCGACAGACTGCATTAACGAAACGGCCTGTCTTTCACCGCGCCCCGGGCCTCAAATTGATGCCGACCGGAGCGGCACTGACAAATTTACAACGAAAAACATGAACCGCCGGGAGCCAAAAGCCCGCATGAATGGCGGAAAATGATTAACTTTGGTGCGTCATGCTGAAAGAATCGCAAGTATACAACTACCGGGATATAGTGTACAGTTGCTTTGTTCCCGAGGAGTGGATGGCGGAACACAGATTTCCCGTACACACCATCATCTATGTGTATTCGGGCGAACTGGTGGCCGAAGACAGCGGTCACACTGTCAAGATACATGCCGGAGAGTATGTGTTCGTAAAGCGCGACCACCGGGTGAAGATGCTGAAGCACACGGCTGGCAACGCCCCATACAAGGCCATCAGCATACGCTTCAGCCGCAACTTCCTTCGCAATTTCTTCTGCCACACGGACAAGCCACAGATGCCCGCAGGCACCAAGCGTTTCCGCAAGGCCATAGTGCCGTTGCCAAAGACGCCGGGCCTGCAAAGCCTTTTTCTCTCGCTCTTCCCTTACACTGACGCCAACGTGAAACCGAAAGACGAAATCATGCAGATGAAAATGCAAGAAGCACTATTATGCCTGCTCGACATTGACGCGCGCTTCTATCCCACGCTGTTCGACTTCAACGAGCCGTGGAAGATTGACCTGCTGCCGTTCATGGAAGCAAACTGCACGCAAGACATGTCGATAGAAGACTTTGCCACATACACCGGGCGTAGCCTCGCCACGTTCAAGCGCGACTTCGCGAGGATAAGCGACCTGCCACCGGAGAAATGGCTCATGAAAAGACGCCTTGACAAGGCATACGAAATGTTGCGCAACGGCAGTGGCAAACCGTCAACGGTATGTTACGAGGTGGGATTCAAAAACCGTTCCCACTTCTCAACGGCATTCAAACGCCAGTTCGGCATCACCCCGAGACAAACGACCGAGGGCTGCCTCAACGGCAGGGGCGGCGATGGCATCAGCGGCACTGGCGGCGACACGCCTGCGATTGGATAAGCAGACGATTGCGCGCGCTTTCCCTGCAGATTATGGTTTCATCCCGCAGCCTTTCACGACATAATCCTGTCAGCCTTATCCTGCGTCAGTCTAAAGGGGGTTCCTTGGCCGTCTCAGCACAAAAGTCCACAAAATCCTATGACACATGGACTCTTGCGGATATGGTTTCGCAAGAGGGCATCGCGTTTCTTTGCGGTGCGCTCTTTCGTGCGTCGCCTATAGCCGCCGAATTTCTCACCGCGCGACTTCGCCGGCAGCGCATCGATGTCATCGCAGTGCTTCTTGTGAGGATGTCGCTCCACGCTCCGCCACCATGCCTTTCACTTATCATGGCATTTTTCTTACGGTTGTCATGCCGGCGGAAAGGCGGCAATGAAACCGATATCATCATGCGCCCGGCCTACTCATATATCCCGTTGCGATAGTCCTGCAAGTATTGCATGA
>CAZKMT010000099.1:0-4231 GCA_964554115.1 uncultured Prevotella sp. | reverse complement strand
TCTGGATGGCATTGGGAGCGACCATCGACTTCGAGGCAGGCAACATAAGGCGTGCGCCGGCAATATTCCAGAAATTTGCTATGGAATGGTTTTACCGCTTCTTGATGGAGCCGAGGCGCATGTTCAGGCGTTATTTTGTGGACGACATGCAGTTTTTCTATTACTTCGCCAAGCAACTGCTCGGATTGTACAAAGACCCGTTTGGGAGGCGATGAGCCTTATTTCCTGAAAATTCTGCATATGACAGCCAGCGGTATGATTATGATGGCAGAGATGTATGATAGTGCTATTTTTATGAATGTTTTGGCTTTATCCATTGAAGAACTTTTTCCATTGCAAAATTAAGAAAATATCAGAAACTGTTTTGAATTAATCCGAGAAAAATGTTATGGCCATCCGTAAAATTAAATCAGTAGGCCGCCAATAGGGGGGATGTTATACTTCGCAAAGTTTCAAACAATAAGGTTTGACACGCCATCCAACCGATTTGACTGAAAGATGGCGGCAATCCATGTTATTGCGGGCATCCATTGATTTTTTATCTGTTTTTCTTGCCACGTATTGATAAATAGATTATATTTGCAAAATAAACGATTTTGAGAATGTTAATAGAAAAACAGGACTAACTTATGAATGAGAAGAGAGTTTACACTTTTGGCAACGGCAAGGCCGAAGGCAAGGCAAACATGAGAAATTTGCTGGGAGGTAAGGGCGCGAACCTGGCGGAAATGAACCTGATTGGCGTTCCTGTGCCTCCGGGGTTTACCATCACTACCGAAGTGTGCAACGAATATTTCGACAAGGGGAAAAATGATGTGATCGCATTGCTCAAGGATGATGTGGCAAGGGCGGTCAACCATATCGAGACTCTGATGAACAGCAAGTTTGGAAGCGTTGACAACCCTCTTCTCGTAAGCGTGCGCTCGGGAGCTCGTGCGTCCATGCCTGGCATGATGGACACGATTCTCAACCTCGGCCTCAACGACGAAGTGGTGGCGGGGCTTGCGCGCAAGACAGGCAATGAGCGCTTTGCATACGACAGCTACCGTCGTTTCGTGCAAATGTATGGTGATGTGGTGCTCGGTATGAAGCCTGAAAGGAAAGATGACATTGACCCGTTTGAGGCTATTATACAGAAAGTGAAGGCACAACGTGGCATCACGCTCGACAATGAAATGGACGTGGAAGAGCTGAAGCAGCTCGTGGCAATGTTTAAGGAGGCAATAAAAGAGCGTACCGGAAAGGAATTCCCCACAGACCCGATGGAGCAGCTTTGGGGTGCCATTTGCGCAGTGTTTGACTCTTGGATGAACGAACGGGCCATCCTATACCGCAAGATGGAAGGCATACCCGCTGAGTGGGGCACGGCTGTGACCGTGATGGCCATGGTATTTGGCAACATGGGCAACACATCGGCAACGGGCGTTTGTTTCAGCCGTGATGCCGCAACGGGAGAGAACGTATTCAATGGCGAATATCTCGTGAACGCACAGGGCGAAGATGTCGTGGCCGGCATCCGGACCCCGCAACAGATTACTAAGGAAGGCTCGCTCCGTTGGGCAGCTCAGCAAGGCATTGATGAGGCTGTGCGCGCCAGCAAATATCCGTCGATGGAAGAGGCCATGCCGGAAATCTATGCGCAGCTGAACGCTATACAGGACAAACTGGAAAAGCATTATCGTGACATGCAAGACATGGAGTTTACCGTGCAGGAGGGCAAACTATGGTTCTTGCAGACGCGCAACGGGAAGCGCACGGGCACGGCCATGGTCAAGATAGCGATGGACTTGCTGCATGAGGGTGCGATAGACGAGAAGACGGCCTTGTTGCGGTGTGAACCCAACAAACTGGATGAATTGCTGCACCCTGTATTCGACAAGGAAGCACTGGGCAAAGCAAAAGTGCTGACGCGAGGGCTTCCTGCCTCGCCTGGGGCGGCATGCGGCCAAATAGTGTTTTTCGCAGATGACGCACAGGAGTGGCACAGTTGCGGCCGTCAAGTAGTGATGGTGCGCATAGAGACAAGCCCGGAGGACCTTGCCGGTATGTCTGCGGCAGATGGTATACTCACCGCTCGCGGCGGCATGACATCCCATGCGGCCGTGGTTGCCCGCGGAATGGGCAAATGTTGCGTGTCAGGAGCCGGTGCCATCAACGTGGACTACAAGGCGCGTACTGTCGAGATAGACGGCACAGTGTTGAAAGAAGGTGATTACCTGTCGCTAAACGGTTCTACTGGCGAAGTGTATTATGGTGAGGTGAAGACCAAACCGGCGGAAGTGACGGGAGATTTCGCGACGCTGATGGAGCTATGCAACAAGTACACAAAACTCGTGGTGCGCACTAATGCCGATACGCCGCACGATGCGGATGTCGCACGTGGTTTCGGGGCCGTGGGTATCGGCCTTTGCCGCACAGAGCACATGTTCTTTGAGAATGAGAAGATAAAGGCCATGCGGGAAATGATTCTGGCAGACACTGTCGATGGACGCAAAAAGGCTCTTGAGAAACTGTTGCCATACCAGCAGCAAGACTTCTATGGCATACTAAAGGCCATGGATGGCTGTCCGGTTAACATACGGTTGCTTGATCCTCCATTGCATGAATTTGTGCCTCACGACATTGCCGGGCAGGAAGTCATGGCCAAGGAAATGGGCGTGTCTGTGCAGGAGATACAACATAGGGTGAACAGCCTTAGTGAGCACAATCCGATGCTGGGGCATCGTGGATGCCGTCTGGGCAACACCTATCCTGAGATTACGGCCATGCAGACAAAGGCTATACTCGGCGCAGCCATCCAACTTAAAAAGGAGGGGTTTGACCCGCATCCGGAAATAATGGTGCCGTTGATAGGCATCGTAAACGAGTTTGATGCGCAGGAGAAAGTGATACGCGAAACGGCAAAGGAATTGTTTGCCGCAGAGGGTGTTGAGATTTCATTCCATGTGGGCACCATGATAGAAATACCACGCGCGGCGTTGACAGCTGATTATATTGCGAAGAAAGCGGAGTACTTCAGCTTTGGAACTAACGACCTCACACAAATGACTTTCGGCTATAGTCGCGACGACATAGCAAGCTTCTTGCCCGTTTACCTTGATAAGAAAATATTGACTGTGGATCCGTTCCAGGTGCTCGATCAGAATGGAGTTGGACAACTAATCCAAATGGGCGTGGAAAAAGGTCGCAAGACACGTCCGGACTTGATTTGTGGCATTTGTGGCGAACATGGCGGAGAACCTTCATCAGTGAAATTCTGTCACAAGGTCGGCCTTAATTACGTAAGTTGTTCCCCATTTCGCGTGCCGATAGCTAGACTCTCGGCGGCGCAGGCTGCGGTAGAGGATACTCTCTAAGGCTTAGAGGTCTTATTTAATTTCTAATATCAGGCTGTAATTCACTGCTTTAGCGGTAATTACAGCCTGATTTGCGCTTGGGCGGTTCGTACACTTGACCGCAAAAATGAGCCGAATGAATGCATTTGTTTTACTCTATGTTTACCATCGAAAACGTCATGTTTACCCCTGTTTACCCCAAGTAAAACGTTTTTAAACTTAATAATATAACATCGTACATTTGCGCATTATTAAACTTAAATAATTCATAACTTTGTATATGCATGGACAAAGGCCGAAATAACGTTGGCAAATAAACCGGACCTCACGTTTAGCCCCATGCTTTCACATCTGAAATCCGGATAGTTCATTGGGACTTATGATCCCGTGTTGGCCACGATAGGAACTCAATAAAAGACATTATGACTTACATTGGAATCGACATCAGCAAAGTCGGTTTCGTGGCTGTTTTTCCGACAGTATCGGGCTATCAGACCCATGCTTTCCCTAACACCGTAAAAGGTATCAGGAAGTTTATCGGCCTGCTTTCCGTAACCGGACACCATTGTGTGATGGAAGCGACAGGCAATTACGGCTTTCTGCTTCTTTACCTGCTTGACAGGCAGGGTATAGCGGCCAGTATGGTAAACCCCAAACAAATCAAGCACTTTTCACGCATGATGATGACTGTCACCAAGACAGACATCAAAGATGCCTGCATGATTGCCATGTACGGGGAGAAAATGAATCCTCCCGTTTACAGGATGCCCTCTGAAACCATCATGCTCCTGAAACAGAAGAAAACGATTGTCAGGCAGTTGAAGAAACAGCTTACGGCAAACAAAAACCTGAAAAGTTCCCTTGTGGTGCTTCCGTTCCAAGACAAGAACGGGATG
>CAZKMT010000098.1:0-4427 GCA_964554115.1 uncultured Prevotella sp. | reverse complement strand
ACTTTCCGACGCAAAAATGCTTAAATATATTTTCTATCACTTCCATAGACGTAACTTCACCAATTATGTCACCGAGGTGGTAGAGACAGTCATGCAGGTCTTGGGCTATGAGCTCTGTGGAAATCGTGCTTCCAAGGCCGTCAATGACACGGTTAATGGATTCTATAGCAAGAGTGAGAGCCTCATAATGGCGAATGTTGGTCACGATAATGTCGTTGGTGGCATCGTGCCCAATGCCTGTTATCCTTACGAGCAGTGAGCGCAGCGCGTTTATGTTTAGGTGGTGTTTGGCAGATATGGCCAAATAATGCCAGCCGTCGGTGGAACTTGAATGAATAAATTTTGGCGGATTTTCGAAAGAGATGGCAGTGGCACAGTCGCATTTGTTCATGACCAGCACCACGTGTTTGTTGGATAGGTGTGGCATCACATCATTATAAAATTGTTGAAATGAAGTCTCCTTGCGCGTGGCATCCATAACAAGTATTACGATATGTGCTTGGTCTATTGCATTGAAACTGCGCTCAATGCCCATTGCTTCGATAGTGTCTTTTGTATGGCGTATGCCAGCCGTATCTATAAAGCGAAAAGTTATGCCGTCTATTATTGTTGTGTCTTCGATGGTGTCTCTCGTTGTTCCGTGTATGTCACTCACAATGGCCTTATCTTCGCCCAAGAGAGCGTTGAGCAGTGTTGACTTTCCCACGTTGGTTTCACCAATGATGGCTACTGGCACGCCATTCTTCAAAGCATTGCCCATGCTGAAAGAATTGGCAAGATGCGTCATTCTTGACTTTATCGAAATAGCAGTCGAGTACAGTTCGGAACGGTCAACAAACTCCAATTCCTCGTGGTCGCTGAAATCAAGTTCAAGTTCAAGCAATGATGTTAGGTGCAGCAAACGATCGCGCAGTATGGCCAATTCTCGGGTGAATCCACCGCGCATTTGATTGATGGCCATTTTGTGAGTGGCTTTATCTGTAGCAGCGATAAGGTCTGCTACTGATTCCGCTTGGCTTAAGTCCATCTTGCCGTTCATGAAAGCCCGCAGCGTGTATTCGCCCGGTTTTGCGGCTCTGCATCCACGGGTTATGAGCCGTTGCATGACCTGCTGGAGTATATATGGTGAGCCGTGACAAGATATCTCTACCGCATTCTCTCCGGTATAAGAGCGTGGTGCGCGGAATATGCTCACCAACACTTCGTCGATTACAGTGCCATCATCATCTGTGATGGTTCCAAACGTTATGGTGTTTGGCTTGCGCTCAGCTAATGCCTTGTTGCTGATGCCCGCCGGAGTGAATATTTTGTCTGTAATGGTGATAGCATCGGTTCCAGACACCCGTATGATTCCAATTGCGCCATTAGCGGCGGTCGCTATCGCACAAATTGTTCCCTCCGTTATTTTTGCACGCGGTGATGTGGTTTTGCTTGTCATCTTATTAATTGCCCATAATAATCCAACATGTTAATGAAGATTTGTGCTGTGTTATGCCATCACACTCCTAGCATCCAGACAATTGCCGTGAATATTCTACAAAATACTAACCTGCCACGCAACTCGCTTATTGCCGGTGGCGTGGCAGGCATTATTCATAATGAAATTGTTGTCGTATAATCTGCTTGAGGGCTACGATGCTCGGGGCATATTATTTCTTGGTGTCTGACTTAGGCAAGGCAGACTTGTATCTCTTGTTCAGTCCGTTTACCACATCGCTCGTAATATCATATTTTTTATCTGCGAGTAATATGTTGTCTCCGGCTTTTGAAATTATCAAGTCATACTTTTTGGCTTTGTTGTAGTCCCTTAGGAAATTCTGCAACGAATCACGCAACGCATTGCTATATTTTGCATTTTCAGCCTCAAGTTCAGAACCCAGCCTGTTTTGCAATTCTTGCAAGTCCTGGTCTTGCTTCTGTATGGCAGCCTGCACGCTCTCCGCCTGTTCTCTACTTGCAAAGCCATTGTTTTGCAGTTTTTGTTGGAAGTTTGCAGCGGCAGCCTGTAGTTGTTTTCCCTTTTGTGTTATTGTGTTGCGCGCATTGTTGCTTTTCTTCTGTAATACTTCCGTATATTCCTTGCAGAATTCATATTGTGACATCAGAGAGTCTACCTCCACATAAGCTATCCTCATGCCCGTTGTTGCCGTTGTGGCATTCTGGGCAGGACTTTCGTCCACCTTTGGATTGGAGTTGTTGCACGACGTCAGCGTAAGCGTTGTCAAAGCCACAGCCAACGAGAATTGAATACAAATGTCTCTTCCCATTTTGCTTAATTGTAAATTGTATTGTTTTATATGTTTGTTCTTGAGTTTGTGTTCGTGTCACTTCCCATGAGCCCTGTTCACTGTAACGATTTCGCTGTCACTTCCCGGTACGTAGGGGCGACTATAGTAAATATTAACGTGTTGCTTCGCATTGATTCGCTCATAATTCAGTATCTTTGCGGGTACAAAGATAATACAAATAAATCAAATTGTGGCAATGATGCTAAAAAAAGAATCAACTATGAACAAAACAGACCTCAAACCGGAGAATGTATTCGAGCAGTTTGCCCGGATATGCGAGATACCGCGACCATCAAAGCATGAAGAAAAGATGATAGACTATCTCATAAAATGGGGGCAGGCACACAATTTTGAAACCAAGGTTGACAGTGTGGGCAACGTGCTTATCAAGAAAAAAGCCACCCCCGGGTATGAGGATAGGAAAACCGTGATAATCCAGAGCCACATGGACATGGTTTGCGACAAGCTGGTAGACAAGAATTTTGATTTTACGACGGATGCCATCCAAACTCATGTGGAGGGCGACTGGTTGACGGCTGATGGCACGACATTGGGTGCTGATGATGGCATAGGCATGGCGATAGCCCTTGCTATACTCGAAGCTGACGGACTTTTGCATGGGCCAATAGAGTGTGTGTTTACCCGTGATGAGGAAACCCAGCTCACTGGTGCTACCGGCATGGAGCCTGATTTCATGCATGGAGATATGCTCATAAACCTTGACAGTGAGGATGAGGGACAGATTTTCGTGTCTTGCGCCGGAGGACGGACCACCACTGCCACATTCAGTTTCGAGCCGGAAAAAGCCCCAGATGGTTATTTTTTCATGAAAGGATGGATAAAAGGGCTTAAGGGAGGACACTCCGGCGATGATATAGAGAAAAAGCGTGCCAACGCAATAAAGATACTTGGGCGTTTCCTTTACAAAGAAGCCATGACAGTCGATTTGCGCTTGGCGCAATTCAATTCGGGCAAGATGCACAATGCAATTCCGCGCGATGGATATTTCGTGATGGCTGTGCCGAGTGAAGCCAAAGAGCAAATCAAAGCCGATTGGAACGTATTTGCCAACGATGTTGAGGGGGAATTTCATGTGACAGACACGGAAATGGTGTTTGGCATGGAAAGCATCGAGGCTTGCGACGTGATTCCGAAAACCACAGCAATGAATTTTATCAGGGCCATGCAGGCTGTGGACAATGGTGTTTTTGCCATTTGCCAAGACTTGGCTTTGGACGGAATGGTAGAGACATCAAGCAACATAGCAAGCGTGGTTACTGCCAAAGACACCATCACAGTGGTCGCTTCGCAACGTAGCAATGTGATGAGTAACCTTGAAAACCAATGCAATACGATAAAGGCTCTGTTCGAACTGGCAGGAGCAAGGGTGGAACAGACCGAAGGCTATCCGGCTTGGAAGATGAATCCCAATAGTGAACTTACCAAAATTGCGGTAGATTCTTACCGCAAGCTGTTTGGCAAGAATCCCACTGTGCGAGGCATACACGCAGGGCTTGAATGTGGCCTCTTCTCAAAGCGTTATCCCAGTCTTGACATGATTTCATTCGGGCCAACATTAAGAGGAGTGCATACGCCCGATGAACGCTTGCTTATACCAACCGTCGCTATGGTGTGGAATCATCTTGTCGATATACTTGAAAATATTCCCTCCAAATCATGACCATTAGAGTTCAACATTGGTTGTTGTCCTGCTTCGTGTTGCTGGCCGTGTCATGCGGGCCACAACACGAGGCGGAGACTGTTGTCAGAGACTTCATGGAGGAAAATATCAAAGACGATATATCATTGCAAATAATTGATTTTGGCAAGATAGATTCCACTCGTCACATAAATGACTCCATAATCCGAGCTTTACGGGATACCACCACACAATCCGGATTGTATCGTAAAGATATCAATTATTCTGATGCCGGCAATGGGGGCAATTTGCTAATCCTTAGAGTAAAATACAAGGTGAATGGCACAGAGCAGAACTCAACGTTCTATCTTGACGACTCATCCTATGAGGTGGTTGCTATAAAATAAGTGCCCCTGGGTTCAGTGGCCGTTTGGAAACTTAGGGTCTGTTTAAATTTTGAGTTTTAAAACTTGAAGAGTGTTTCTTCTTTTCCGTGAAAA
>CAZKMT010000097.1:0-4732 GCA_964554115.1 uncultured Prevotella sp. | reverse complement strand
GCGAGATTCTTACTGCGTCAAAACCAAAGCGTACAGTTACGCCTTTTATGTATATATGTCCGCCCACCCTTTGCCCATAGGGCTTTCAGCATGGGTATAGACATCACAAAATTAAGATTTTTCTTGCAAACGTTACGATTTCGGGTGCAATTATTCCCTCCTGCGCCGTAAGTTTAACGTTAGTTTGCAGTGCTGGGGCGTCAATAGGCCGGCCGGTATCGCGGATGCCTGCAATTCTCCCGATAGGTTTGGCGGTGGCGTTTGCTTTGCATGGTAAAGGTGAACGGGGCAGGCCGCCCGCGTTCTACCGTGTTCCCATGCGCGCCTCGACGACGTTTACCACATAATCGCCAAGTTTCTCGCACTCGTTCACTATGTCGAGATACATCGTTCCTATGGCGTAAGTGTATTCGTGGTTGTTCACGTCGTTTATGTTTTGGTTTCTCAGTTGGTTTCTGTAATTGTTTATCTCGTTCTCAATGTTGTACGAGCGGTTTATGTCGAAATTGTCCTTGCGCCCGGTCAGCAGCACGTTCATCTGTGTCAGGCTGTCGTCGGCAAGTTCAAATATCTGGTGCAGGTGTTCGTACTGTCTCTCCGTAAAGTCTTCCTTGCCCGACATTTTCCTGTTGATGGTGCGCGCTATGTTGTAGCAGCTGTCGCCGATGCTCTCCAGTTCGGATATTTCGCGGAGCATGGCGCGTATCTTGGCTTTGGTCTCGTCGCTCAGGTGGGCGTCGCTGACGCTGTCAAGATACTTGGCTATTTCCATCTCCATCCTGTCGCTTATGTTCTCGTATTTCTCTATCCGGCTGAAGAGCTTGGCGAAAGCCGTGTCGTTTTGCAGGCCCAGCAGCTCGCGCACGAACCCGAACATGCGCTGCGTCCTGTCGGCGAAGACCTGTATCTCCTTCTGCGCCTCGAGCACAGACAGCTCCGGAGTCTTCATTATGGAGTTCCCGCCTATGTAGCGCAGGCGGAACTCCTCTTCCTCTTCGTTGGCGCGCGGCTTTATAATACAGCACACCACCCGTTCTATCTGCGGTATAAGCCATATCAGGATGCACGTGTTGCACACGTTGAACATGGTGTGGAAAGCTGCCAGCACAAGCGACAGGCGCGCCGGATTGAGGCCGCCGGCTTCAAGGTCGTAGCCTACGAGGGAGCAGGCCGCGCCCACAAAAGGATAGAAGCAGCAGAGCACCCACAGCACTCCGAACACGTTGAACACGAGGTGCGCCATGGCGGCTCGGCGCGCCTGCGTGTTGGCTCCGAGGGCGGCCAGGTTGGCCGTGAGCGTGGTTCCTATGTTCTCTCCCATCACCAGGGCCACGCCGAGGTAGATGGGCAACGCGCCGCTCGAGCACAGCACCATCGTGATTGCCATCAGGGCCGCCGACGATTGCAACACGCACGTCAGCAGCGTGCCTATTAACAGGAATGCGAATATCGTGAGGTAGCTGCCCGTGTCAAACGACCTGAAGAAAGCCAGCAGCGCGTCATTGTGTCCGAGATCCATCTCGTTTCCGGTCTGACTGAGCATGGCCAGCGAGAAAAACATGAAGGCTATGCCGAAGAGGAAGTCGCCCACGTAGCGGTGACGGCGCGTATATATCAACAGTATGGCCACCACGAACGCGGGGAACACCGTCTCGGAGAAGTCGAACGAGAACCCAAGGCTCATTATCCACGCCGTAAGCGTGGTCCCGATGTTTGCCCCCATGATTACCGAGATGGCCTGAATCAGCGTCAGCAGTCCGGCATTGACGAACGACACCGTCATCACCGTCGTGGCGGTAGACGACTGCACGGCCGCCGTCACAAACATTCCGGTGAGCACCCCGGCAAAGCGGTTCTTGGTCATTGTCCCCAGGATGTGGCGCAACTGGGCGCCCGCCATCTTCTGCAGAGCCTCGCTCATCACCTTCATTCCGTAAATGAGCAGTGCCAGCGAACCGATAATCTTAAAAAATATCCAAATCGACATATTTAAATTTATTTTACATCACAATGTTGCGCCGTGTCGGGAAAACAAAGTAACTTTACGAGCGGTAACCCTTAAACAGCCTATTTATGGAACAGATGATACAAATCCGTTGCAAAAATAATAAAAAAATCAAAAATATTCGCATCGGAAGTACACTTTCTGAAGTTTATGATGAATTTGGCCTCAGTATGGACTACGGCCCGATAAACGCGAAAGTAAACAACCGGACTGAGGGGATGCACTACCGCGTTTACAACAACAAGGACGTGGAGTTTCTCGACATGCGCACCACTTCCGGCTGGCGCGCTTACGTCAGGAGCCTCTTTTTCGTGCTCTGCAAGTCTGTCCACGACCTCTATCCCGAGGGGCACGTAGACATCGACATACCCGTCTCCAACGGTTATTATTGCGACTTGCACATCGGGCGCTACATCACATACGACGATGTGGAGCAGCTGCGCAACTACATGCACCGCCTCATCGACGCGAAGATACCCATCCACCGCCACGAAAGCACCACCGAAGAGGCCATCGAGATATTCCGGTCGCTCGGCTATTCGTCGAAAGTGAAGCTCCTTGAGAGCACGGGGAGCCTGTACACCACATATTACGAGATTGACGGATATTACGACTACTATTACAGCAACGTGCTCACCAACACGTCGCAGCTCTACCTCTTCGGTCTCGAGAAGTATTACGACGGGCTGCTGCTGCGCATTCCCTCCATCGAAGACCCCTCGCGTCTGGGCGTTTTCCTGAAGCAAGACAAGCTGTTCGACATATTCAAGGAGCACCACGAGTGGCAGAGCATACTGGGTCTGCGCACCGTCGGCGACCTCAACGAAGCCATCGACAAGGGAATGGCCACGCAGCTGATAACGCTTTCGGAAGCGTTGCAGGAAAAGAAGATTGTGAACATCGCCGAAGAAATCTCGTTACACAAGGCCGTGCGCATAGTGCTCATTGCAGGTCCGTCGTCGAGCGGCAAGACAACCACCTGCAAGCGGCTCTCCATACAGCTGCTGGCCAATGGCGTCCATCCCGTGCAAATATCCCTTGACGACTATTTCGTTGACCGCGAGCTGACGCCCAAGGACGAAAGCGGCGACTACGACTTCGAGAGTTTCTACGCCCTCAACCTGTCGTTGCTCAACGAACACATGAACGCTCTCGCCGCCGGCGAAGAGATAGAGCTGCCAAGATACAACTTCCAGACCGGAAAGAGCGAGATGAGCGGGCGCAGGCTGAAACTGAAAGGCAACGAGGTGCTCGTGATTGAGGGCATCCATGCGCTCAATCCCGAGCTTACGGCGCAGATACCGTCGCCGGCAATATACCGCGTCTACGCCTCGGCTCTGACCACCATCCTGCTCGACACCCACAACTACATCCCCACCACCGACAACCGTCTGCTGCGGCGCATCGTCCGCGACTACAAGTATCGCGGCGTGTCGGCGCGTGAGACCATCCGCCGGTGGGCGTCGGTGCGCGCGGGCGAGAAAAAATGGATATTCCCTTTCCAGGAAAACGCCGACGCAATGTTCAACACGGCCATGCTCTTTGAGTTTGCCGTGCTCAAGACACAGGCCGAGCCGTTGCTGGAGCTGGTGCCCGAGAATGCCGAAGAATACAGCGAGGCATACCGCCTGCGCAAGTTCCTGAAATACATACGTCCGATACCCAACCGCCAAGTGCCGTCCACGTCGCTTATCCGAGAGTTCCTTGGCGGCAGTTCGTTCAAGTATTGAGCATTCAAGAAACTGTTTTTGAATTTTTTGTTCAATGATTTGGGATGTATTTTCGAGGCATTTCAGATTATTATTTGAGTAAGTTTAGTGGACTTAAACGCCGAAGATAATAATCTGAAATGGCCGAAAAGACGCTCAAAGCATGAACAAAGAGCCGGGAAGCTCCATTGTAATGCAATTCCCGTAAAAATTCAAAACAGTTTCTAAGAAAGGGTGCGGGCATCGGCGGATGCGTCCGGAACAAGCGTCACGTGGCTCATCCGCTGGCCTGACCCGCCCCCAAGCCGTCGCGCCGATGGCCGCAAATCGACCGAATCGCCATTTTTACCCCCCCCCTATTTTATTATAAAAATATGCAAATAAAAGATTAAAAGTCGTATCTTTGCGGTATGAAACTCGTTGTCTTGCGTCTTTGTTGCCTTGTCGTGGCGGCGTTCATGTGCGTGTGCGTCCTGCATGAGCTTATCGGCCAAACGGCCGGGATAGGCGTGCAGGCTGACGCAGACAAAGTTTTCAGTGTCCGTACGATGGAGGGCTTGGCGATAGCGGGCATCTCCACCGCATTGGCAATAGACGTGCTGACGCTGTTGACGGGCAAGGCGGGAAAAGACGAAAAGCCCTCCGGCACAGCGGCGACGCGCGAAGAATGCCACGAAGAAGCCCCTGCCTACAGGCTGCGGGAAGAAATGGTGGCCTCGGCAGCATACAAGCACATAAGGGAAGCTCTGAAAACGGGTGCAAACCCTACCGACGCTGAGTGGGACGAACTTGCGGCCTTGGTCAACACATGCTATCCCGGCTTCCGCGAGAAGCTCGAGGAGCTGTGCCAAATGAGCGAAGCCGATTACCGCATCTGCCTGCTGCTGAAAGCGAAACTGAAGCTCAAAGACATCGCGCAGCTTGCAAACCTGTCGTTGTCGGGGCTCGCGTCGGTAAGGTGCAAGCTCTATCTGCGGGCGTTCAACAAGAAGGGCAGCGCAAGGATGTGGGATAGTTT
>CAZKMT010000096.1:0-5097 GCA_964554115.1 uncultured Prevotella sp. | reverse complement strand
GTTGCAGGACGATATGGCGTATGCAATGTCGTAACCCCGGATTTTGTAAATGTTATTTACGGGCATACGTCCCACAGTTGCCGCCTAACGCGCCTCCCCGTTTATCAGGCAGACTACTCTCGTCGGGGCAGACATGAAATTCCTGTATATGTATTTTTCAATACTGCTGTTGAAGAGTAATCCGGCATTCCTGACGGTAAGGCGATGCAGACAGACGCTTCCAATCGATGCGTTTCCATGAAACCGGGTTGGCTTTTTTTGTGTGATTGCCAAGAATTATCTCGCCGAATATCTGCTGTCCTCCGATTACTACTGTCTCGCTTTTTGCGAAATGGAATAATAAAAAATGTCAACTCCCCGCAAACCGAAGAGTTGACATCCGTAATATTCATTGCGCTTCAAGATGGGCTTGAACCAACGACCCCCTGATTAACAGTCAGGTGCTCTAACCAACTGAGCTATTGAAGCGTTTTATCGCACCATTTCTGAAATGCGATGCAAAGGTAAGCAGAAATCCGGAAACACGCAAATGTTTTGGCAAAAAAAACAATTGAAAGCATAAATTTTTCGCAAAAAATCGGAGGGAGGGACTGTTTTTAAAGCATAATCATTAATTTTGCAGTTAGAATAGGCCCGAGTGGCACGTCACGTGCGTGAGATGCCGCCGGAACTGCGCGATGGTACCGGGCCAGACGAAGAAACAAACAGACTAAGCATATAAAAATGAGAAAACGGCTGACAATCCTTTTGCTGGCGTGCGCTTCCGCACTGGCCATGCAGGCACAGAAAGCCAAGGGACATAATTTCGAGGTTGCCAAGAATCTTGACATATTCAATAACATATACAGGAACCTTGACCTCATGTATGTTGACACTCTCGACCCGTCGGAGGTAATTGGTAACGGTATAAAAGCGATGTTGCGAAGCCTTGATCCTTACACAGAGTATTATCCGGAGGACAAAAGCAAGGAACTGGAAATGATGCTCACGGGCAAGTATGCGGGCATAGGTGCCGTGGTCAGATACCACCAAAAGCTCAAGCGCGTGGTCATTGACGAGCCCTATGAGGGTATGCCTTCGGCCGAGGTGGGTCTGAAGAAAGGTGACATCATACTCAGCATAGACGACTCTTCGATGGTCGACAAGACCGTAAGCTACGTGAGCGAGAGGCTCAGGGGCGAGCCAGGGACGAGCTTTGTGCTCAAGGTGGAGCGTCCGTCTACAGGCAAGGAGATGACATTCAAGATTACGCGCCGCAACATCAAGCTGCCGGAGATTCCATACTATGGTATGCGCAATGACGACATAGGCTACATCAACCTCAGCAGTTTCACCGAGGGGTGCTCCAAAGACATGCGCCGCGCCTTTGTCGACCTGAAAAACCAGGGTGCCAAGAAACTCATACTCGACCTGCGGGGCAACGGTGGCGGTTCGCTCTCTGAGGCCATAGACATAATCAACATGTGGGTGCCCAAGGGCCTGGTTCTCGTGGAAACGCGGGGCAAGCTGCGCCAAGCCAACCGCGAATACAAGACGCGCCTCGAGCCGGTGGACACGCTGATGCCCATCGTTGTGCTTGTGAACGGAGAGACGGCAAGCGCGAGCGAAATCACCAGTGGCTCGCTCCAAGACCTCGACAGGGGCGTAATCCTCGGCACACGCACGTATGGCAAGGGGCTTGTGCAGGTGCCGATGGACTTGCCCTATAACGCCAACTTAAAGCTGACGACAAGCAAATACTACATTCCGAGTGGCCGCTGCATCCAGGCCGTCAACTATAAGCATGGGGGAGGAGGCTACACCGAGCACATCCCCGACAGTCTAACGCACACATTCTACACCCGCAACGGGCGTGAGGTGCGAGACGGCGGCGGCATAAAACCGGACGTGGAGGTGGTGCCCGACACCATTCCCAACATAGCGCTTTACCTCGACCACATGGACTCTACGGAAGTTATGTTCGACTACGTGGTTGACTACATAGCCGTCCACCCGTCAATTGCGCCTGCCGATGAGTTCGAACTGTCGGACGCCGACTTTGAGGATTTCAAGCAGCGCGTGGTAAAGAGTGGCTTCACTTACGACCCGATGAGTGACAAAAAGTTGGATGAACTGGTGAAAATGGCCAAGTTTGAGGGTTACTACGAAGACGCAAAGGCCGAATTCGACATCCTAAAAGAGAAGCTGAAGCATGATGTGGAGCGCGACCTCGACTACAACAAGAAGACCATCAAGGAACTCATCGAACAGGAAATCGTACAGGCTTACTACTTCCAGGCGGGCGCGATAAAGGCATCTCTCAACCACGACAAGCAGTTGCGCGAAGCCGAACGCCTGCTGTCTGACGAGGAGGCATACTCCGCTCTGCTGACGTCAAAGAACCGGTAAATGCGACGCCGCAATCCGCTCGACCGCAACCGCGCTTTCATGGCGGGCATCATCGTGCCCGCGCTTTTGGCCATCATCGCCGTGACATTGGTGTTGCTGTGGTGCGCGCATGCGGGGGCAGGGTCTTGATGGCGCACAAACGTTACACAT
Organism: uncultured Prevotella sp.; assembly: GCA_964554115.1. Classification (GTDB taxonomy): domain Bacteria; phylum Bacteroidota; class Bacteroidia; order Bacteroidales; family Bacteroidaceae; genus Prevotella. Next base: position 2,559 of record CAZKMT010000096.1, on the reverse strand, counting down.
AACCTTGCATTGTTATATTCGTTGAACACCTATAAAAGAATGATTATGGAAAATATCAAAGTGACTTACGATGGCGACATGCGCACAACGGCCACGCTGGGAGCGTCTCCGATAGTGCTCAAGACGGACAATTCGCAAGAGAGCAATGCCGCCGGCTGCACGTACACGCCGATGGACATGCTCGTGACATCATTCGGAGCGTGTATGCTTTCCGTCATGGGCATGATGGCTTCAAGGCGTGGCATCTGCATCGATGGGGCGACAGTGGAAATGAGCTACGCCTCCGACGAGAGCACGCACCGTGTCACCGCAGTCACGGCCACGTTCCGCTTTCCGGGGATTGAACTCTCCGATGACGACAAGAGGGTGCTCAACGCCTCCGCCAAAGCGTGCCCGGTAGGCGCAAGCCTCAGCCCGGACATCGTGAAAAATATCGTGTTCGAATTCTGATACAGGGCACGCCAAGACAGAATACGGCCACCGCCGACGTCTGTCTGCCGCATCCACAGCCATAACAACTAAAGGAAAAGACAATGGGAAAAGTGATTCTTACGGGCGACCGCCCTACAGGCAGGCTCCACTTGGGCCACTACATAGGCTCGTTGCAGCGCCGCGTGCAGTTGCAAAACGAGGGTGACTACGAGCGAATGTTCGTTTTCATGGCCGACGTGCAGGCCCTTACGGACAATGCCGACAATCCGGACAAAATCAGGCGCAACCTCGTAGAGGTGGCTCTCGACTACCTCGCCGCCGGGCTTGACCCCGAGAAATGCACCATCTTCGTGCAGAGCCAGATACCGGAGCTGGCCGAGTTGACCATCTATCTTATGAACCTCGTCAGCGTTTCGCGCGTGCAGCGCAACCCGACGGTGAAGACCGAGATTAAGATGCGCAACTTCGAGGCAAACATTCCGCTCGGTTTCTTCTGCTATCCGGTGAGTCAGGCCGCTGACATAACGCTTTTCAAGGCCACCACCGTGCCTGCGGGCGAAGACCAAGAGCCCATGCTCGAGGTGGCGCGCGAAATCGTGCGGCGCTTCAACCTTACTTATGGAGAGGTGCTCGTGGAGCCAAACATCATGCTGCCGGATAATTCAACGGCGCGCCGCCTGCCGGGTACCGATGGCAAGGAGAAGATGAGCAAGAGCCTGGGCAACTGCATATATCTCAGCGACACTGCCGACGAGGTGTGGCAAAAAGTGCGCTCCATGTACACAGACCCGAACCACTTGCGTGTCGATGACCCCGGCAGCGTGGAGGGCAATGCAGTGTTCACGTACTTAGACGCATTCTGCACCGACGCAGACTTTGCCGAGTTCTGGCCCGAATACGCCAACCTCGACGAACTGAAAGCCCACTACCAACGCGGTGGCCTCGGTGACATGAAGTGCAAGAAGTTTCTGTATGCCGTGCTCGAAAAGACGCTCGCTCCGATGAGAGAACGCCGCCATGAGTTTGAACAAGACATTCCGTGGATATACGACATGTTGCGCAAGGGCACTGAAAAGGCGCGAGAGACAGCGGCAAAGACAATGGATGAAGTGCGCCATGCGATGCGTATCAACTATTTCGACGACGAAGACCTGATACGTTCACAAGCCGAGATGTTCCGCGCCAAATGATTACAAGGCCTCACAAGGCCTGGCGCATCTGCGCGCCCGCACCTTTGCCAATCGTTACCGCAATCCGGCGCAGCTTTCCCATACATAGGAGCTGCGCCGGATTGCGGTAACAGTCAATACCCCCGTTGCAGTGTTCACGTCATCGTGCCGGAACTTGCAGACGGCACATTGTAGCCTGCTCCGGATGCGAGGCGGAATTGTCCGGATGGGCTCTTGAAAACCAGTCCACGGAGCAACTCATTGTCATCATGTTTCCATTTTAAATCATATTTTGCTGAGAACGCGCATTCCATAGTTTGAGCGATGGGTGTGCATTGGCATATCGGCTGTGTCTCATATGGCGGAGAAACGGCTGGCAATAGCCTGTGCATTCATCAGCCACAGATTGTCTGTCGGGCCGCCTCATTGGCACATCCATGAATATCAGCAAAATACATGCACCATTGACAAGCTTGCAAGCCTGCTTTTCCGGCAACGGTTCACCGTATGTCGTGGTTAACCTTTTTATGTTAAGGGTTGTTGCAGGGCTTTCCTTGTATAATCATCTGGCAACCAATGTGTTATGAAACCTGCCGTTTCGCTCTGCAAAACGCCCCGTTTCAGAGCGCGAAGCAGACCGTTTTGGTTTGTAAAATGCATCGTTTTGCAAACCAAAACGGCGCAAACCGGAAATCTGATCGCAGTAGGCCGCCGTTAGTTGCGTATTTGCATGTAAGGCCAATATGAGGATATCCGTTTGTGTTTGGCTCGCGCCGTGGAATCCCACCCGAAAGCGTTGGCATTCATTTGCAGCGTGAAAGCCATTCATGCGCTGGTGCGCTTTTCTCTTTTCCGCGAGTATAAACGCGTCCACGGTGCCCCGCTGTAGCCCGCAATGCGACTGACATGCGGAGAAAGGAGTGAAGTCAGGGCGGTTGACTGTCTCGCAGTCGGGCTT
>CAZKMT010000095.1:1499-5187 GCA_964554115.1 uncultured Prevotella sp. | reverse complement strand
AAGTGGACGGCCAGCTGAAGACCGGACGCGACATCGTGGCAATGGCGTTGCTCGGAGCAGAAGAGTTCGGCTTCGGCACAGCGGCGTTAATCGTGCTTGGATGTGTCATGATGCGCAAGTGCAACCTGAACACTTGTCCTATGGGCGTGGCCACACAGGATCCCGAGTTGCGCAAGCATTTCATGGGCAAATACCAGTATCTGGTGAACTATTTCACGTTTCTTGCCCAAGAGGTGCGCGAGTATCTTGCCGAGATGGGCTTTGTGCGGCTGAGCGACATCGTGGGCCACACGGAGCTAATCGCCACCAAAAAGCCGCGCACCGACAAGGAGGCATCGCTCGACTTCGGCCGGCTGCTCGCGCGGAGCGAAGGCAACTGCACGCTGTATTGCACCACATCGCAGAAACATGAGCTTGACGACGTGCTCGACAGGCAGATAATACGGGCGGCGCAAGGCTCGATAGACAGGATGGACGAGGTGAATCTCGACTACGCCATACGCAACACCGACCGTGCCGTGGGCTCCATGCTCAGTGGTTCCATCGCCGCGAAATATGGCGAGAGGGGACTGCCCGACGGAACGATAAACATACGCTTCAAGGGCTCTGCGGGGCAGAGCTTCGGGGCATTCCTTACAAGCGGCGTAAGTTTTAAGCTCGAGGGTGAGACCAACGACTACTTTGGCAAGGGGCTCAGCGGAGGGCGCATAGCCATATTGCCCCCCACGCGCAGCAACTTCGCGGCAGAAGACAACATCATCGCAGGCAACACGGGCCTTTATGGAGCCACATCCGGCGAACTTTACATCAACGGAAAGGTGGGCGAACGCTTTGCCGTGCGCAATTCAGGTGCCATCGCCGTGATAGAGGGAGCGGGCGACCACTGCTGCGAATACATGACCGGTGGCCGCGTGGTGGTGCTCGGAGAGACCGGACGCAACTTTGCCGCTGGCATGAGCGGCGGCGTGGCCTATGTGTGGGACAAGCGCCATGACTTCGATTATTTCTGCAACATGGACATGGTGGAAATCAATCTCGTGGAGGAAAGCAGCTATCGCAAGGAGCTGCACGAACTGATACGGCAGCACTATCTCTACACCGGCTCGAAACTGGCGCGCACGATGCTCGACGACTGGGGGCGCTATGTGGAGGACTTCATACAGGTGGTTCCAATAGAATACAAGCGTGTGCTGCAGGAGGAACAGGTTAGAAAACTGCAACAGAAGATAGCCGACATGCAGAGAGACTATTGAGCACGTTGCATTGTGGGGCGTGAATCGGACGCGGGCGGCAACCGTGCCGCCGGCATCTCAGCTTGGCGCGTCCGCCCCAATCACCCAGTCTCAAAGTCATGGATAGAAACGCCGGGCTCGTGGCTTTTTCATCGGCGCGAGCCGCCAATTCGTAACTCAAAACAAAAAAATCAAAACTCAAATATGGGCAATCCGAAAGCATTCCTTACGATACACCGGCAAGAGGCCGGCTATCGACCGATACATGACCGCATCCACGACTTCGGAGAAGTGGAGCAGACCCTGAACGTGAAAGACCGCCGGACGCAGGCCGGTCGCTGCATGGACTGCGGCGTGCCGTTCTGTCATTGGGCGTGTCCATTGGGCAATAAGCCGCCGGAGTGGAACGATGCTCTGTATAAGGGCGACTTTGAGTTGGCCTATCGCCTGCTTAACTCCACAAACGATTTCCCCGAGTTCACGGGCAGGGTGTGCCCCGCGTTGTGCGAGAAGGCTTGTGTGCTCAACCTGACCACCCACGAGCCGACAACCAACCGTGAAGATGAGGCCGCAATCACGGAAATGGCGTTTCAGGAAAACTATGTCCGCACGGAGCATGTGGAGCGCAACGGACATCGGGTGGCCGTGATTGGCGCAGGCCCGGCCGGGCTTGTGGCCGCCAACAGGCTGAATCTGAAAGGTTACGCCGTCACTGTGTTTGACAAGAACGAGGCCGCCGGTGGATTGCTGCGCTACGGGATACCCAATTTCAAGCTGAACAAGGCCGTCATAGACCGCCGCCTTGATGTTCTCGTGGCTGAAGGAATAGAGTTCCGCTATGGTGTCGAGGTAGACTTGGAACATCTGCCCGAGGGCTTCGACGCTTACGTCGTGGCCACAGGAACGCCGACCCCGCGCGACCTCAAGGTGCCCGGACGCGACCTCAAGGGTGTCTATTTCGCGCTTGACATGCTGGCGCAACAGAACCGCGTGTTGGCCGGGGCGGAGTACAAGAAAGAAGAGCTGGTGACGGCGCGCGGCAAAGATGTGCTCGTGATAGGCGGAGGCGACACGGGCAGCGACTGCATAGGCACTGCCCACAGGCAGGGATGCCGTAGCGTGACGCAGATAGAGATAATGCCGAAGCCACCCGTGGGGCCTGATGACCCGCAGAACCCGTGGCCCGGATTCCCGCGCACGCTGAAGACGAGTTCGAGCCACGAGGAGGGCTGCACGCGGCGTTGGAATATCAATACCATAGAGTTCATGGGCAAGGACGGACGGCTGACCGGGGTGCGCGTGCAGCCCATAGAGTGGCAGCCCAACCCCGAGGGAGGGCGTCCGCAGATGGTAGCCGCAGGCAAACCGGAGGTGATAAAGGCCGACATGGCCTTGCTTGCCATGGGCTTCCTGAAGCCCGACATGCCTGCCTTGCCCGACAACGTGGTGCTCGCTGGCGATGCGACTCTCGGTGCATCGCTCGTGGTGCGCGCCATGGCGAGCGGTCGCGACGCGGCCATGAAGGTGGATGCCTTGCTCTCTAAGCTCAGGTGATGAGTGTACTAACGTGTGTCATGGTTTAATGCGGGGGCGTGAGGGGCTGTTGCCGCTCGGTCGAAAGGTCGTGCCGTGTGCGCAGCTCCCAAAACGCCACTGCCGCAGCCGCCGCCACGTTGAGCGAGTCCACGCCGTGGGCCATCGGTATGCGCACGGTGTAGTCGGCGTCGGCAATGGTCTCGTGGGAGAGGCCGTCGCCCTCAGTGCCCATCACTATGGCTAAGCGCGGTTCGGCGGCCAGTGCAGCATCGTCTATTGGCACCGCAGATGGTATGAGAGCCATTGCGGCGGTGCGGAAACCATAGTCGTGGAGTGCGCTTATCGGTGCGTCGAGCCACGTCCAGGGCACAAGGAACACGCTACCCATCGATACGCGCACCGCGCGGCGGTTGAGCGGGTCGCACGAACTGCGCGTCAGCAGCACGCCGTCGATGCCCAGCGCGGCGGCCGAACGGAATATCGCACCGATGTTGGTCGTGTCCACAACGCCGTCAATCACCACCACGCGACGTGCCGTCCGGCATATCTCTGCGACCGTAGGCAATGGGCGGCGGCGCATGGCGCAGAGCACTCCGCGCGTCAGCTCATAGCCTGTCAGCGAGGCGAGCAGGTCGCGTTCGCCGGTATATACAGGCATGTCGTGGCATTGTTCGATGATGTCTTTTGCATCGCCCGAAATGTGTTTCCGCTCGCAGAGCAACGCCAGCGGTTCGTAGCCGGCGGCTATGGCCACACGTATTACCTTCGGACTTTCGGCTATGAAGATTCCGCGCGCCTCGTCCTTGCGGTTGCGCAATTGCGCTTCGGTGAGCGCGGCAAACACTTCCACGCCCGGATAATCTAACGATGTGATGTTTATTATTGGCATTGTGTGGTTTCGTTTGAGTGCCGTTGCGCTG
>CAZKMT010000095.1:0-1399 GCA_964554115.1 uncultured Prevotella sp. | reverse complement strand
TCTTGCAAATATAGTCATTTGTTTTTGAAATCTTGCCGTGCCGCCCCTAAATCTTGCGTGTGCGTCCGCGCCGTGGCGGTGGCTTGCCTGCAATCGCCTGTGTTCATCCGCCACGCCGTTTCCCGGTTTTAAGTTATATTGATACTTTTTCTGTCTGGTTTAGCGGGCAAGTTCGATTTTATTTCATAATTTTGCACCCGAAATGGCTGGCAGGCCGATGGCGGGGTCGCCTTTCTGCCACCATCTACAATAGCGAATCAGAAATGGAGTTTTTTCAGCTTATCATTGATTTTGTCCTGCATATCGACCAGCACATGGTGCAGCTCGTGCAGGACTATCACCAATGGACATACGCGATATTGTTTGTCATAATCTTCTGTGAAACGGGCCTCGTGGTGACGCCGTTCCTGCCCGGTGATTCATTGCTTTTCGTGGCCGGTGCCATAACCGCCCTGCCCGGTATGCCGCTCGAAATAGGCTGGCTCGTGCCCATCATCTTCGCTGCCGCAGTGCTCGGCGATTCGTGCAACTACATGATTGGCCATTTCTTCGGCAAGCGGCTGTTCAGCAATCCCGATTCGAAGATATTCAAGCAGGCTTACCTCGACAAGACCCATGCTTTCTTCCGCAAGTATGGCGGCAAGACAATCATACTGGCGCGCTTTGTGCCGATAGTGCGCACATTCGCGCCGTTTGTGGCCGGAATGGGCAAGATGCACTATTACTATTTCATGCTTTACAACGTCACGGGGGCGGCGATATGGGTCAGCCTCTTCTGTTTCGTGGGTTATTTCTTTGGTGACATGCCCTTTGTGCAGAGAAACCTCAAACTGCTCCTTGTGGCCATCATCGTCATCTCGGTGATGCCCGCAGTGATAGAGGTGGTGCGTGCCAAGCTGAAGAAAGGCGAGTGAGTGAGGCTTGTGGCCATGCGTTGGTCATGGGCTTCCCACCTGTTCCCCATGGTATTCAATGGATATGCAGCCTCATTGAAATCAAGGCCGTTGAAAGATTGTTTCGCTCTCGGTGATGTATAGGCGATTGTCCTGATTCAATGCCGTGCGTTGCTTTGCCCGAATGATTTTTGCGAAAGCGAGAAATGACAGAAAGCCCATGAGGAATAAATATGTATTTCTTATGGGCTTTTGATAAACAATCGGCGATTGGGCGGCTTTCGCCGTTTGTGACATTGTGTCGTTTGCGTCTTTTCTGTTTTGTTTGTTTCCGCTTTATCTGTAACGTTTAGGCGGAACTATTGAAGTTTCAAGCTGACCGGACTTTAAGCGTGTTGATAATACAACCTGTTCCGGTGCCATTTATCTGTCGCAGATTCTTGTTTCTCCGTGCAGAAGTCTGCGATTCTTTTCTTAACTTTGTTGCCAATGCGCGACAATATAAC
>CAZKMT010000094.1:0-5242 GCA_964554115.1 uncultured Prevotella sp. | reverse complement strand
ATTTGAAGACCAGAAGATAACGTCCGTAAACGTCCTTTACCAGTAAATAACCCACAAGCCCGTACAACTGGGCTAACTGGGTCGGCACAAAGTTACGAATTTTTATGTTAAGGGCAAAGAATTTAACGAGAAATTAAGCCAAAATTTTCCCCTTGACAGAATCCGCAGTAAAAAGGCAAGCAAAACATGCAGGACAATAAAAACAGGCATCCGCGCCGCCATGCTAATTATCGTTAACCGCATTCGTTTTTCTTATATATAGTTCATAACTTTGCACCGAAACAGACACATATATGTCATATTTGCGAACGTTAGCCCTATGCTTAACCGCGACATTGCTCCTTGCCGGAACGACGCGATGTGCCGGTCAGACCGATGACCGACAGCCCAAATATGAGGTCAGGGCCGTATGGCTCACCACCTTCATGGGGCTTGACTGGCCCAACACCACGGCCGCAACCGCCTCCGAAGCGCAAGCCCAACATCAAGAGCTTACGGCCATCCTTGACAAACTGAAAGCGGCCAACATCAACACCGTATTGCTGCAAACACGCATACGCGCCACCACCATCTACCCCTCGGCCTACGAGCCGTGGGACGAATGCCTGACGGGCACTTCCGGCATGTCGCCCGGATACGACCCGCTGGCGTTTGCGACAGACGAATGCCACAAGCGGGGCATGGAACTGCACGCATGGGTGGTGGCCATACCCGCCGGAAAGTGGAACGCCCCCGGATGCAAACGGCTGCGCACGCGCCACCCGTCAATGATGTGCCGAATAGGCGATTATGGCTACATCGACCCCGAATGCGACGAAGCGGCAGGCTACATAGCCGGCATCTGCAGGGAAATAACGGAGAACTACGACGTGGACGGCATCCACCTCGACTACATACGATATCCGGAAAACTGGAAAAGGAGCATGCAGGGCAACGCCGGCAGACGCAACATAACACGCATAGTGCGCAATGTGTACTCAACGGTGAAAAGTATAAAACCGTGGGTGAAGGTAAGCTGTGCCCCCATAGGCAAGCACAGCGACTTGGCAAGATACAGCAGCCATGGATGGAACGCTTACCATCGCGTGATGCAAGACGCGCAATACTGGATGGCGGAAGGCATAGTTGACATGCTCTTCCCCATGGCCTACTTCAAGGGCAATCAGTTCTTCCCGTTCGCACTTGACTGGCAAGAGAACAGTCACGGGCGCACCACATGCATCGGACTGGGCATATACAACCTTTCAAAAAAGGAGAGAGACTGGAACATCGACGTAATAGAGCGAGAGATGTTCACACTGCGCGGCCATGGCATGGGGCACGCATTCTTCAGGAGCAAATTCCTGACAGACAACACAAAAGGCATTTACGACTTCACAAGAGACGTTTTCAACACCGCCCCGGCGCTCGTGCCCCCAATGACATGGCTGTCGGAAGCCGTCCCGACAGCCCCGCGGCAGATAAGCGTGACGCGCCTCGACGGCCTCGACATACTGTCGTGGGACGAAGGCGCAGACAACTCCGACGGCCCGTACCTCACCTACAACATATATGCCTCAAAGCAGTTTCCCGTGGACACGAGCGACGGAAGCAACCTAATATTGTCCGGGCATCGCGGACTGTCGGTCTCCGTGCCGCATAATACAGGCAGTGAGTTGTGGAATTATGCGGTCACGGCTGTAGACCGCTATGGAAACGAAAGCCGACCAACCGGCAGCGGCAGTGCGGAAAAATGCGGAAATGTGCCATCGCAACTGCTAACAAACGACGGGACAAGACTTGACGTTCCGGCCAAAGGCAACACAACGGACGCCGATTGCCTCATCATCGAGACGCTACAAGGAGCGATAGTGGCAATGCGCCCATACGATGGCGGCAGCACGGACATCTCGTCCGTTGCCAACGGCTTTTACGTGCTGAAATCCCTCGATGCGAGAGGTACGGCACACCGCATCGGAATGTTTTTCATCGGAAGATGAGGCAACCCTGCAACAAGCTCAAACAAGCCCATAGGGGGCATCACCGCCAGGCGGGTGGCGATTTGACAACGCCCCGCCATGCAAAACTCCGAAGACGGTCAGCGGGACACGCCGGCAGCGAGAGCTTCCCACAGATTATCAGATGGCAGTGGAGCCTCCACGGTTATCCGCTCCCTGCTGACAGGATGGACAAACTCCACGCGACGAGCCAGCAGCGATATGCTGCCATCGGCATTGCTGCGCCGCGCTCCATACTTGAGGTCGCCCTTGATTGGACAGCCGATAGCGGCCAGTTGGCTGCGTATCTGGTGGTGACGCCCCGTCATGAGACACACCTCCAACAGACTGTAACGGTCGCCACGCGCTAGCAGACGGTAGCCGAGCACAGCCTTCTTGGAGTTCGGCACCTCGTGGTCGTAGGCATAGCTTTTGTTCTGCCGTTCATTGCGCACGAGCCAATGGGTGAGCGTGCTTTCCTTTACCGGCGGCTCGCCCGGAATCACGGCCCAATACGTCTTGCTGACTTCGCCGCTGCGGAACATCTCGTTGAGCCGCGCCAAGGCCTTTGACGTGCGTGCGAACACCACAACGCCGGCCACGGGGCGGTCGAGCCTATGCGCCACACCAACGAACACATTGCCGGGCTTGGCATACTTGTCCTTTATATATGCCTTTACGTCATCGACCAGCGGACGGTCGCCCGTCTTGTCGCCTTGCACTATCTCGCCGACAGCCTTGTTCACTATTATAATATGGTTGTCTTCATAGAGTACTTGCATACGAAAAATCATTTTACATTTACAGTCCATCTGCATCGCCATCAACGCATAAAAAGTATGGCTGCGAAAATCGCCATCGCCCGGTTGCGGTTTGCACCGACTGCCTATCCGATGGAAACCACCTGCAAAAGCATCACAAAGTTCTTTCCACGAAAATCGGTCTTTGCCCCGAGGAAAGCCGCATTCCATCGTTTTGCCATGAAACAGGCATGAGGAAATCCCAACGACACTTCCGGCGGGTTGGATTATGGCTCAGCCGCGACCGACACTAAAAGGACAATTCATAACCCATAGCCACTGTGCGGAACAGCCGCCCCGCCACAGGTAAATAATGAATTATGAATTGCCTATTATGAGTGATGGATAGCAAATTACGCGCAGACTACATGTTCATGCCGCCGTCGACCTGAATCACCTGTCCGGAGATATAGCTCGACATGTCGGAAGCGAGGAAAATGGCGCAATTGGCGATGTCTTCCACGGTGCCGCCACGGCGCAACGGTATCTTGTCAATCCATTCTTTGCGGATGTTGTCGGGCAGAGTCTGCGTCATGGCCGTGTCGATGAATCCGGGAGCGATGGCATTGGCGCGTATGCCCTTCGGCCCCATCTCCTGGCCTACACTCTTGGCAAGGGCTATCAGTCCTGCCTTGGATGCGGCATAATTGCTTTGCCCTGCATTGCCGTGTACGCCCACCACGGACGCCATGTTGATTATGGAGCCGCCGCGCTGGCGCATCATCACGGGCACACAGGCGTGGATAAAGTTGAAAGCACTCTTGAGGTTGACGGCGATGACGGCATCCCACTGAGCCTCGGTCATGCGCAACATCAGCCCGTCTTTGGTTATTCCTGCGTTGTTCACGAGGATGTCGACAGAGCCAAACTCATCCTTGACCAGCTTCACAACCTCTTCCGCCTGTGCAAAGTCGGCGGCATTGCTTGCGTAGCCTTTCACCTTTACGCCCTTGGCGGCTATTTCCGCCTCGGTGGCCTTGCCGTTCTCGTCAATTACAAGGTCGGTGAATGCGATGTTTGCGCCTTCTTCGGCGAACTTGAGCGCGATGGCTTTGCCTATACCGCGTGCGGCTCCCGTTACCAGAGCCGTCTTACCTGATAGTAATCCCATTTTTATATGTTTTTGTTAAACGATTGTATCCCGGCACAAAAAGGCCCGACGAACACCATGCCTCACTTGGACAGACGCTTGCCAAGCGCGCCATATACCACCTTGGCCACCAGCGGCTTGCTCGTTTCTTCGGTCATGCCGTGACCCAGGCGGCCATATATGTAAGGCACTTCGAGTCCCTTGATGCAATAATGAGTGATGTCGGCCACAAGCTCCACATTGTCTATATCGAATTCGCCCTCGGCCTTGCCGTTGGCATACACCTTGCGGAAAAGCTCAATCTCGTCCTCATCGAACTTCTTGCGCACTTTCTCCACCATCCAGATGTTACGGAAGAATTCTGCCCTGAGGTTGCCATTGCGCACCACCGTCTCCTTTATCATGTTCAAGTGGGTGTAAATAAGCTCGATGATTTTGTCATGCGGCGACGCTTTCTTGGCCGCAACCTCGTCAAGCTTGTCCGACAGGCGTTCCAGTTCAGACTCTATCACGGCATAATACAGCTCCTCCTTGCTCTTGAAGTAGGTATACAGCGTGCGCCGCCCCTTGCCCGACGCTACTGCGATGTCGTTCATCGTGGTGCCCTCTATTCCTTTTTTGGCAAACAGCTGTCTGGCAATGTCCACGAGCTTTTGTCTGGTCTTCAATATAGACATACCCTAAGCCTCCGTCTGAATCTTCTCGTCTTGCACATTACTTTTGTCGTGTGCAAAAGTATGAATTATATTCCGATTGTGCAAATTTGTTGTCCAACAAAAACAAAATCATCCCTAATTTTCCCACAAACGCACGTCATAGCCTGTGGCAAACGAGGCGCATCGGGCGCAACGCGGAAAGACGACCAAGTTACGCCGGTCATCATTGCCGACCACAACACTCCGGAAACAAAAGATACGACAAGTCGTCATGCGGACTTTAAGAAGTGCTTTCGATTATTTCCGCTCCTTTTCAGAACCGATGATGCAAAAAAAATATCTCAAAAAATTTGTGTATTTCAGAATTATGCAGTACCTTTGCAAACGCAAAACAAAAAAATAACATCGCGGAGTGGAGCAGTTGGTAGCTCGCCAGGCTCATAACCTGGAGGTCGCATGTTCGAGTCCTGCCTCCGCAACTGTAGAAAGGCGCACTGAAACAGTGTGCCTTTTTTCATATACTTTAGCGGACAACGACAGCTTATTAAACACCACCCCGGTACAATTAAATTCCAATTCAATCGCTATTCTGTTCCATCCGTATTACAAGTGCGATGGCAAAAACGTGGCCATGCCGAGCAAAAGCGAAATTGGAACGAACCAGTGATTGAATTGGAATTCGACAGGTAATCGAACGTCAGAGTCATGGAGCGACCTGCC
>CAZKMT010000093.1:0-5752 GCA_964554115.1 uncultured Prevotella sp. | reverse complement strand
CAAACAGAAATTGACCGTCGACGATGTTGAGTTCATACAGCAGTGACGGCATTCTTTATACTGTCCTGCCGCTCCGGTTTCCTGTAAATTCCGTGGCAAGATTTTGCACTTGTTTGTCGAAATCATCGTATGTTGACAGGTTTTTCAAGCCTCAATTATCGGCATACAGAAGCATTCCATGATTCGCGTATCGGTGTGGAAATGATCGTTAGGCAGGGCAAATAGGAAAAGAAATAGTTGCCGAGTAATAACGGAAGTATCATTATATAATAAATCATTCGTGACAATGGTATAGTATAAGTTGGCTATGTCTATCCTTAACAGGAAGGCATAGCCAACTAATTAGTGTTGTCTTTTGGTGTAATATCGGATAAATCATTGGAAATGGGGGCAGGCAGTTAATTTTCTCATTTTCACATTCCGTTCGTTTGTTCCGCATATTGTCGTCTATTGGACATCAATGTCGGATCGTATTGAGCCGTTGGCGCGTCTCATGGGTTATGGGTAACGGCCTCCTTTAACGCGCGTGCCACATCTGCGGCGCAGTTGCGGTCGTTGAAAATGTCCTCTGCCAGTTGCCTTCCCCTTCGACCCATGGCCTTGGCCTCGGCGGGATGTGCGTCAATCCACTCTATGGCTCGCCGCCATCCGTCCACGTCGCCATAGTCCACGGACAGACCGAAGCCGTCGCGCTCGGGGCTCATGGGCATCTGCGGGTTGCGGCTGCATATCACGGGCAGGCCGAGAGCCATGGCTTCCACCACCGTTGTCAGCCCGGCCGTGTAGTTGGTTTCGTAGCAGCATACCACGGCGCAGGCCGCCCTGTTCACGCATTTGCTCAGTTCGTAGGGCATCAGTCCGCATACATACGTTATCTTTACGTTGCCTTTCAGCCGCGTTCCGTATTCTTTCTCGATGCTCTCGCGTGTCACACCGTGCCCGTCGACGCTGAATGTGGACGGCATGTAGATGCGCATGTCGGCGTTGGTGGCGCAGGCCGCCTCAATGAGTGTGGGCATGTCGCGCATCTCTTTCCCTGTGGATATGAAGCCATGCCGCGTGTCAGAGGGTCGGTCGCGTGTCAGCCTGTCGTAGAAGTCGAGGTCTGCGCCCCACCGTCCCGTCTCCATCTTCCGGGGATTGGCGGCAGGCGAGGCCATGGAGTCGTCGATGATTTTCTGCGAGAAGAACAGCATGCGGTCGATGCCGCGGTAGAAAAGGCGCGCGACAGGCCGCCGCAGCGCGTTGGCGGGCCTCATTGGCTGGTGCATCCACACCACTATTGGCCGGCGGAAAAGCCTCAGCGCCCGCAGCAGAACTATTATCTCGAGCCCTTGGTAGTGGGTGGCGAACACGGCGTCAACCCTATGCGCGTTGCGGAGCACCTCAATCGTGGTGCGTAGCATGGCGCGCCCCCGGCGGTAGCCCGTGAAGCGGTTGTGCCACACCACCTCTATGCCGTGGTCGGCAAGGTGGGTGGCGCCGTAGAGGAAGTGCCCGGGGAAGCGTCCTTCGCGCCACTCGCCGAGGATGCGCCGTACATCCTGGGTGTGGTAAAAATACACTTTCATGGCGCAAAAGTACTGAAAAAACTTTGATAATAGCCTGCCGTGCAGTAAATTTGCAGGCATTTGGGACGGTAATCATGGAGACGCTGAAGGAGAAGACGGCGAAAGGAATGTTCTGGGGCGGCATGAACAATGGCGTGCAGCAGGCCATCGGACTGGCTTTCGGGATAATCCTCGGCCGTCTGTTGTCGCCCGAAGACTACGGCATGATGGCCATGATAAGCGTCTTTTCGCTTATCGCCACCACCTTGCAGAACAGTGGCTTCACCACTGCGCTGGCCAATCTCAAGGCTCCCACGCACGACGACTACAACGCTGTGTTCTGGTTCAACGTCATCGTTGGGGCGGCCATGTACGCCGTGCTCTTCTTCTGTGCCCCGCTCATTGCCGACTATTACCATACCGAACGGCTCACGCCGCTCTGCCGCTACGCTTTCCTCAGCATCGTAATCGCCAGCCTTGGCACAGCCCAGTCGGCTTTTCTCTTCAGAAATCTCATGGCCAAGCAGCAGGCAAAGGCGGGCATGGCCGCCGTGGCCTGCTCGAGCGTGGTGGGTGCGGCGATGGCTTTCGGCGGCATGGCTTATTGGTCGCTGGCCACGCAAGGGCTGGTGTTCGTGGGCGTTTCCACCGCCATGCAGTGGCATTACTCGCCGTGGCGTCCGTCGCTGCGTGTGGATTTCGGCCCTGCAAGGCGCATGTTCCGCTTCAGCGTAAAGGTGCTTGCCACCTCGATAGCCGTCCACATAAACAACAATGTGCTCAACATATTGCTCGGACGCTACTTCTCTCCGCACGCGGCGGGAAGCTACAACCAGGCTTACCAGTGGTCGAGCAAGTGCTTCTACCTTGTGCAGGGCATGGTGCAACAGGTGGCGCAGCCGGTGCTTGCAGGCTTAAACGACCAGAAGGGGCGGCAACTCGCCGTGCTGCGAAAGATGGCGCGCTTCACGGCTTTCATCTCCTTTCCATTGCTTTTCGGACTTGCCCTCGTGGCCGAGGAGTTCATCGTGACGGCAATAACGGCCAAATGGCTCGTGTCGGCCGGGCTGTTGCAGATACTGGCGGTCGGCGGCGCGGTGATGCCGCTGCACACCCTGCTGTCCAACACGCTGCTGAGCAAGGGGCGTTCAGACCTCTACCTGTGGTGTACGGTAGGCTTGGGCGTGGCGGAGATAGCCACGATGGTGTGCATCTGGCCCTTGGGCATACGCACGATGGTGGTGGCCTATGCCGCGATAAATGTGGCGTGGGTGTTCGTATGGCTGTTTTTCGTGCGCCGCCTAACGGGCTATGGCCTGCTGATGTTCCTGCGCGACACGCTGCCCTTTGCCGCCATAGCGGCGTTGGTGATGTGTGCCGTCCGCTTCGCCACGGCCTGGGTAGATAGCCTTGCGGCGTTGCTTGCCGTGCGCGTCGTCCTTGCCGCCGCGCTCTATTATGCCGCCATGAAGATTGGGCGGGTAAGGATAATGAAAGAGTGCGAGCAGTACATAAAGGCAAGGGCAGCCGGAAAGAAAAGATAGGCGCGCCCGCCGTTCGCTCCGTGCCGCAGCCGTGCTGATGCCCTCCCGTCTTGATTTCATTGCGTAAATATGCTCTTTCTTCGGCTGTATCCCGTGGATTTTGTGTAAATTTGCACTGGATTCCGCGTCTGTGCGCGGCGATGTCACGCCGGTCGCCACGGTGCGGGATTGGCGCGAGCCCGACAGCGGCATGTCGCTGCGGCGCGCCCGCAAAACGATAACGCAATGAAGAGAAACGTAGCCGTAATACTGGCCGGCGGAGTCGGCAAGCGGCTTGGGCTGTCCACGCCCAAGCAGTTTTTCAAGGTGGCCGGCAAGATGGTGGTGGAGCATACCATCGATGCTTTCGAGCGCAACCCGCACATCAGCGAGATAGCCATAGTGTCGAACCCATATTTCATCGACGAGTTTGAGAACATAGTGCTTCGCAACGGCTGGAAGAAAGTGAAGCGCATACTGAAAGGCGGCAAGGAACGCTACGACTCGAGCCTTGCGGCCATCCGTGCCTATGCCGGCGAAGACGTGAACCTTGTGTTCCACGACGCGGTGCGCCCCTTGCTGAGCCAGCGGGTGATTGACAGCGTGGTGGCGGCATTGGCGAAATACAAGGCCATAGACGTGGCCGTGCCGTCGGCAGACACCATAATAGAAGTGGATGGCGACTTCATAAGCGGCATTCCCGACAGGGCGCGCCTGCGCCGGGGGCAGACCCCGCAGGCTTTCGACGTGGAGGTGATAGGTGAAGCCTACCGCAGGGCACTGGCAGACCCCTCGTTCCGCACCACTGACGACTGCGGAGTGGTGCGCCGCTACATGCCCGAGGTGCCCGTGTATGTGGTGCGTGGCGAGGAGTGCAACATGAAGCTGACCTACAAGGAAGACACTTACATGCTTGACAAACTCTTCCAGTTGCGCAACAGCGAGCCGGACGTTGACGCGCTCGACGGCGAGCCGCTGGCGGGTAAGGTGGCCGTGGTGTTTGGCGGGAGCTATGGCATAGGGGCCGAATGCGTCAGGCTGTTGCGCGATGCCAAGGCTCACGTTTATAGTTTTTCGCGTTCCGCCAACGGCATCGACGTGGGGCGGCGTGACGATGTGGCCGCGGCCTTGAGGCAGGTGAGCGGCCTTGAGGGGCGCGTCGACTGTGTGGTTAACACCGCCGGCCTGCTGAACAGGGAGCCGCTGGCCTCGATGGACTACGCCACAATAGAAACGGCGGTGCGCACAAACTACATGGGCACCGTCAATGTGGCCATGGAAGCCTATCCTTACCTTAAGGAAAGCCGCGGCAGCATGGTTTTCTTCACGTCAAGTTCCTATACCCGAGGGCGTGCGTTCTACAGCATCTACTCATCCACAAAGGCCGCCATCGTCAACTTCGTGCAGGCCATTGCGCAGGAGTGGGACGGCGATGGCATCCGCGTAAACTGCGTAAACCCGGAAAGGACAAAGACACCCATGCGGCTGAAAAACTTCGGCACGGAACCCGATGACACCCTGCTGCCTGCCGACAGGGTGGCGGAGGCCACGCTGCTGGCGTTGGCCTCGGGCTATACCGGGCAGGTGATTGACGTAAGGCGAAAGGGCATCGACGATGAGGAATGAGCGACTTGAGAGCTTCAAACGGCGCAACCTGCGCGCCTGTCAGTTGAAGCAGTTGGGCATACTCGAAGAGATTGACAGGATATGCCGCCGCCATTCCATCTGCTATTGGCTCGATGGCGGCACGCTGCTCGGTGCCGTGCGCCACGGTGGCTTCATACCGTGGGACGATGACATAGACATTGCCATGCGGCTGGAAGACATGGGGCGGTTCGTGGAACTGGCCCGGCGGGAACTGCCCGACGGTCTGTTCGTGCAGACGCGGCTCACCGACCCGGAGGTGGAAGCGCCCATAACGAAGGTGCGCGACATGGACTCGTTCTGCGTGGAGGCCGGCGACAACTTTGCCGCAGGCTACCAGAAAGGCCTTTACGTAGACATATTCCCGTTCGTCGACTATCCCACGGTGCCGCCATCGTTTGTGAAGAGGGTGGCCTTGGGCATCTCGAAGAGTTACTCCATACTCCACAAGGCTCACCATTACAGCCTGAGGGCGATGGCCGAACTGGTTTGGTTCGGCGGCATGTATTGCATTGACAGTGTGCTGTGGGCGGCGGCCGACGCGCTGTGCCGGCACGGAACGTACATAGGCAACATAACCATCAACAACGGCTATGGCATAATGCACCGCAAAGACAGCGTGTTCCCCACGGTTGCGATAGACTTCGAAGGCAAGCCGTTCAGCGCGCCGGCCAATCCCGACGCTTACTTGCGCGACCTCTACCACGACTACATGGCGTTGCCTCCTGAGGATAAGCGCCGGTCGCACGCGGTGTTCATGCTGCCGCATTTGGAAGATGACGCCTGACCGGATAGGCGGATGTCCGCTTTCCGGTGGCCGCCAATGTCGGAAGAGCGGATCCGTGCCGGCAGGTCGTCGCGTCTGAATCCAGGGCTGCGCGGCCTGCTGCGGATGCTTGCGGTTTGTAAAGATATTTCGCAATGCACGCCGCTTTGCCACCGTGTTTTGTGCGGCGTTGCAAGTGGTTGGTTTCCAGTATGTTCGCGATATGGGTCGTTTTGGCCTGCGAAACAGGCCGAATTGGCTCGTGAAAC
>CAZKMT010000092.1:0-6237 GCA_964554115.1 uncultured Prevotella sp. | reverse complement strand
ACGTGTCCTGCCAATCGGACGACAGGAGGAAGCCCACGTTGCCAATCGGCACCGTCGTGCCGCTGTTCGGCTCTTCGAGCGCCCACTGCCGCGAGTCGGTTTGGGCGAGGCCGGCGGTGGCATAGGCCACGGCCAGCGAGAGTAATGCCTTTTTCATTGTTGTTATTGTTTAGTTGTATGCTGTTCTTCGGGGCGTTCCGCGTGCATGGCTTGCCGTCGGCAGAGCCATTTGCGGTCTTCGTGTGCGTGCCGCGTGGCGCGTCTTGCCGGGTGCTTGCGCCCTTTTCTCCGGAATGTTTGTATTTCTCATGCGGTTGTGCCGGCATCCTTTTCCGCGCCTTTTAGCATGGCGTCGAAAGTGGCGCGGCTCACTTGCCGCGCGCGCAGGCTGCGCGATGCCGGGAAGTCGCAGAAGAAATCGTCCGTGCTCTTTATCCATCTGTGGCTCGTGATGGTCTTCGAGCGTTTTGCCAAGGCCTCCACGGTGTTGATGTAGTTGCGGTTTACCACGGAGAGGAAGCATCGCCCGTCATCTGTGGTGAGCGCAAGCACGTGAAAAGTGCGTGCCTGCCGGCCGGCCGCGGGTTGCCAGTGGCGGGTGTCTGTCCTCACCCTTATGTGCCATCCGTGGCGCGAGTTGAGCCTGTCCATCACGGCGCGGAACGCCTTGCCGTGGGGCGACGTGTCGCGTATGCCCTTGAATGCAGTTGCCATGTGTATCATTTCGTGCAGCAACACGTTCTGCAGTTCGCGCTCAGGCATGTCGAAGTAGCGGCTTATTCTTATCTCCATGTGTGATGCCTTACGCCTTCCGGTGAGGCCGCTGCTCTCCCATCGGCACCTGAACTGTCCGAGTACGGTGCGCGCGTTGCTCAATGCAAACGCCGGTTCGGGCAGTTCGTTGCCGAAATACGTTCTGTTGAATGTGGCGAACAGCGTCTTTATGTGTTGTATGGTGGGTGTCATGAAGAATGCGCCTGGCTTCCGGAGCCCGCGCCGCAGACCGTGGAACCGGTCGGAATTGCGTGAGCCGCCCCATGCAAAATTACTAAAAAATCGTTTATCTGAACGGCCTTCGGACTTAAAATTACGCCCTCGGCGCGATATTTCGGGAAAAGCGTCACGCTGTGGATTAAAATGTCTGCGGACGTGTTGGCGGTAGGAGTATTTTACTTTAACTTTGCAGTCTGATAGATAATTGCTTATGGATATGAAGAAAAGAAAGT
Source organism: uncultured Prevotella sp. (assembly GCA_964554115.1). Taxonomy (GTDB): domain Bacteria; phylum Bacteroidota; class Bacteroidia; order Bacteroidales; family Bacteroidaceae; genus Prevotella. Next base: position 5,011 of record CAZKMT010000092.1, on the reverse strand, counting down.
GCAGTGCCGCGCTTGCGGTCATGGTGACGGCGGCGTTGGTGGCGTGCGGCGATAGCGACGACCCTACGGGTGACGACATTTTCGCCGGCAACGTCATCTCGCGTGTGAGGTCCGGCTATAAGATTGTGTATGGAGTGGAGCTGGCCGACGCCAATGTCATGGAGGCCGCCGACGTGCTCGTGGAATACCTCGATGCCGATGGCAATGTGCAGAAAGACACCGTGAGAGACTCCGTGTGGGTGCAGACGGTGAATTTCGACAAGAGCTCTACGCACACCTATGGTCTTGCGGCCCGCTATTCGCCCAAGGACAACCCCGTGCTCACCCAAGACACGTATGATTTTGACATCGACCTGTCCTCGCCTTTGTACATTACGTACACTGACGGCACGGAAATGTTGTGGGCCACGTTGCGCAACCGTGTTTACGATGGCATTCTGAAAAAAGACGGCGACGGGAATCTGCGCAGCGAGCGGTCGCGCGATTACCTCACCACATCGTATGGCCGTGATGATATGGACACCACGATTACCTCTTACATGGTGACAATCTCCACCTTGTCTTCGAGCAAGGACACCTTAATTTATAGCACTTTTGAGTGGCAGTAAACCTGCGGTGCGTGGCCGAGCCACGCACCGCGGCATTATGTCCGGGCGGCCGTCAGCGGTGGGCGTGGCCGCCCGGCTTTTTATGTGTTCCTGCCGCTCTCGTTGATTAGCGCCGATATTGTGGTGTTCAGCTCGTCGGCCTCCATCAGGTCTTCTATGTTTATGTGCATTCGGTAACGCCAGTAGTGGTGCGGGTCAGACGGCACGTTTATGCGCTCGGCAAAAGCGTCGGGCAGGCGCAGCCTCTCGTCGATGGCCAGCCAGTCTTGCAGGGCGATGATGCACAGTGCCGACGGGCATAGCAGGTGACGCTCTATGATGTCTTCGGCGAGCCATCCCGGCATCGGGTGGGGAACCGGGCCGTTGTGGTGCAGCATGGTGGCGAAGTAGGCTTGCGAGCGTTCCTCGTCCTCGTCCCACCAGGCGCGCATGGTCGGCGTGTCGTGCGTGGATATGGTGCATACCGAGAGGTATGGGTTGTGCGACAGGTGTCCGAAGCGCAGTCCGCTTTCTTTTGGCATCGATTGAATCTCGAGGCTCAGCATGTGTAGCCTGTTGATGGCCCAGGGCACGCATTCCGGCACCATGCCAAGGTCTTCGGCGCACATCAGCATCCGCGTGGCCGAGGCCAGGCGCGGCAGTTTCCGCATGGCTTCGTTGTACCAGAATTGGTTGTGGCGGCGGTAGAAGTAGTCGTCGTACAGGTGGTTGAACACCGTCTTCTCCCTGTCCGTGAGCGCGGCGTAGGCGAGGTCCGTCTGTGCCGCTATGCGTGGGTGCAGGCGCGACGGGTCGGTGCGGTCCGTTACGAAGAGCACGTTGCTTATCAGCCTGTACAGGCCGTCGCGCATCGCCGTGCTTGCCTCGTCGTCTTTGCCGTCGAAGGCGGCCTCCACCTTGCGCTGGGTGTCGTAGTCGGGCTTCATGGCGTAGCCTCCGTCGCGGCTGTCGAGATACAGCCGCCGCGCCTCGTCGGCGCGCTCGCCGAACACTTGCCGCAGCGTGCTGTCGGTGATGTGGGGTCGCGTCAGCCGTTTTCGGTCGGCCTGCAGACCGTAGGCTTCTATCTCTTGCCGGGTGAGGCCGAGTGCCGGCACAAACTGTCCCAGCAGGCCGTGCACGGCGTGTGTCGGAATCTCCCAGATGCGGAAGAAGCCGAGTATGTGGTCTATGCGGTAGGCGTCGAAGTAGTCTGCCATCTTCTTCAGCCGCCCCGTCCACCACGAGTAGCCGTCGCGCTGCATCTCGTCCCAGTCGTATGTCGGGAATCCCCAGTTCTGTCCGTTCGCCGAGAATGCGTCGGGCGGTGCTCCCGCCTGTCCGTCCATGTTGAAGTAGCGCGGTATCGTCCGCGTCTCCGCGCCGTGGCGAGCCACGCCTATGGGTATGTCGCCCTTGAGTATCACGCCCTTTGAGCGCGCATGTTCGTGCACGTCGCGCATCTGGCCGTCGAGCACGTATTGCACGAAATACCAGAACGCGGCAGCCCGGTAAGCCTTTGTCTGTGGCGTGGCCATGTCGGCGCGCTCCTTGTCCGTCGGTTCCCGGTGGTCGGGCCACAGCCTGTGGTCGGGCGTTCCGTACTTGTCGCGGTATAGGCAGAAGGCGGCGTATGTCACGAGCCACTCCTTGTTGGCCTCGAAGAAGCGTTTGAACGCCGCGCTGCGGCTTACCGACGCCCTTTCCTGGGCGTACAGCTCGCGCAGGTATTCGGTCTTGGCCGTGTTCACGCGCTCGTAGTCTATTTGCGGCAGGGCGTTCAGCTCGCGGCGCAGCCGCTCGTAGTGCTCGCGTCGGGCGGCGTCTTTCAGCTCCGGCAGTTGGCGCAGGTCGGCGTATTGCGGGTGCAGGGCATACACGCTGATGGAGCTGTAAGGGTAGGAGTCTGTCCATGTGTGTGTGGCCGTGGTGTCGTTGATGGGCAGTATCTGGAGCGCGTGCTGCCCTGTCGAGGCTGCCCAGTCCACCATCATCTTCAGGTCGCCGAAGTCGCCTACGCCGAAGCTGCCGCGTGAGCGTAGCGCGAACACCGGCACCACCGTGCCCGCGCCGCGCCACGGGCTGCGCTCAAACTCGGCTTGGCCCAGCTCGCAGATGTGCGCGTCGCCCGCCTGCATGGGTGGCAGGTCGAGTGTGCGGTTGCCGCCTTTCTCCCACATCGCTATGCCTTTCTCCCTCTCGTCGATTATCACGAACTTGAACTCCATGTGGCTTGAGGCCAGCCGTGAGGCGTCGAGGCTTGCCACCCATTCGTTGGGCGAGTGCTCGTTCATGTTCCCGTCGAAGGTCTCCGTCCATGCTCCGAGGTAGGCGTCGGCTCCCGTTATGGCAAGCCTTTCGCCGGCGCGCAGCTGCGGGGCGCGCACTTTCAGGCACAGCAGTTTGGCGTAAGGTGCCGGCGCGCAAGGGCTTTGCTTCCTCCGGGCTATGCAGTCGGTGAGTGCCGAGCTGTAGAATATGGCGTCGGCGGGCACGTCTGTCCATCGGTCGTTGATGGTGTAGGCGGCGGTGCGGGTGCCGGTGAATTCCGCCTTGTGGGGGATGGCATCCCATTCGCGGCGCGTCTCGCGGCCGCTATTCTCCACGCTGTAGTAATATTCTATGTAGGCGTCGGGCCTGGTGGGCTTCGTGATGGAGCACGACCACAGCAGGCCATCGTGTGTTCCCATGGGAATGCGTCGCCGGCAGTCCGCTCCGTCTTCCTTTATGATGTTTAGTATCAGCGTTTCTCCGAAAGTCGTCCGATACTGCAGATTGAATTGGATTTTCATATATGTCGCGCTTTTAAATGTCGTTTCTTTGGTGTAAAGTTACAAATAAAAAGTGAGAATCCCTTTGCCCGGCATGCTTTTTACATTTGTTTATTGTATTCCGCCAATGCTTCCGCGGCTTGTCCGCGCCGCCGCCGCGCGCCTGTCCTGTCGTGGCGGCATGAAAATATTGTAAAGATATTTCGCAATGCGCGCCGCTTTGCCGCCGCGGTTCGGACGCGATTGCAAATGCTTGGTTTGCAGATGGTTGGCAATATGTGCCGTTTCAGGTCGCAAAACGGCCTGTTTTGGAGGGCGAAACAGGCCGTTTCGGCTTCCGAAACGAGTCGTTTCGCAAGGCGGTTCGGCTGCCGCCGCCATGCGCCTCTGTTGTTTGTAAACATTCTTTACCGCCCCGCGCCGCGCGTATGTCGCCGTTGGCTTTTCGCTTCCTGTTTCGGGCGGTGGCTTCATCACGGCCGCCCCATCGGCTCTCTTGCCGTCCGTTTGTGCCCGAAATACGGGTTGTGTGCGGACACAAAAGTACTGTGTGCGGACACAACTTTTTGATATATGTCAATAAGATGGGGCTTTTCGGTAAATATCCGCCGTCGGATATGGCGCGGCAGGCATGTTGTTTGTAACTTTGCATCGTGAAAAGGAGATACTGAGACGCTCCTGAGGAGTCGGGACGGCAACCTAAGGAGACGTAGCGATACAGTCAAGCGAGTAATAATATATATAGTCAGACTAACGGTTGTTTATAAATGTCAAGGCAATTGGCAATGCCTGAGGTAAAAAGATTGGCATTGACAGGATGGCAACATCGATAGTGTTTGGCAAAAGGTAAGAGAGAGAGTATTTCAGGTAACGGTCAGAATCAGAAAGCCGCCCGTCGGGAGACGCGCAGAGAGTAAGTAGGTATTAAGCGATGTCCTGTCGGCGGAGTTGCCGGGCGCAATGCCTGCCGGAGGGCGAAAAGCGGTGGGGAATGGCCTTCCAAGGCCGTCCGCACATTTCCAACAGAAAGAATGTTTTAGTTATTGATATCATTTATTGCGGCCTCCGAGGTGTGACACCCCGGAGGCCGCTCATTTTCGTGCCTGCGGATTCCGCCCGGTCGGCTCGCCCCCTTGTCCTGCGGAGAGGGCCGCGCCTTGCCTTTGGCGGCGCGGATGTCGGAGGCCGGGGCTTCCCGCCGCTGTGCGGCGTGCGCTTGGCATCTTCTTCTTAGAAACTGTTTTGAATTTTTTGTTCAATGATTTGAGATGTATTTTCGAGGCATTTCAGATTATTATTTGAGTAAGTTTAGTGGACTAAACGTCGAAAATAATAATTAGAAATGGCCGAAAAGACGCTCAAAGCATGAACAAAGAGCCGGTAAGCTCCATTGTAATGCAATTCCCGTAAAAATTCAAAAACAGTTTCTTAATCATAATTTATATGCGAAAACCGCCGAAAGCCGTTTGGTTTGGCTTGTCGGGAGGCCATAATGCGTGTCATTATGCTAATAAAGATTATATTTAAGTTAACGAAAGTTTTAGGGGGGGGTAAAGACTTACTTTTTGTATCTTTGCGTTGTCAAGACTTAATTTACATTCATTTACCAACAAAAAAACTGTGTCAATTATGAAGAGAGTTTACTTGATTTTG
>CAZKMT010000091.1:0-6238 GCA_964554115.1 uncultured Prevotella sp. | reverse complement strand
GTGCCGTCCGCACGGCGCGGGGCAGTAAAGAATGTTTACAAACAATGGAGGCGCGAGGCAACGGCTGCCGAATCGCATTGCGAAACAGGCCGTTTCGGGCTGCGAAACGGCTTGTTTTGGAGGACGAAACGGGGCGTTTTACGGGTCAAAGCGGCACGTCTTGCAAACCATCTGGAAACCAAACACTTGCTATGCGCTCCGAAATGCCGTGGCAAAGCGGTGCGCCTTGCGAAATATCTTTACATTTTTCTCTGAATCAAACTTCCGCTGGCTGCGGTGCGGAAAGCCTTAACCACATGGAAACCGGGTGCAGGCATCGCCGCTTTCCCGACTTTCTTAGTCAGTCTTGCAAATCCACGCCATCCGACAAACAGTTCCCTTTCGGCCTTTGCCAAACCGCCACGGCCGGACAGCGCGGAGACAACGCCCCGCAATCCCTACCATGCCTTTGGCCCGAAGCAGAATTATTTTTCGCCCAAACGTTCTCTATGTAAGAAATATTTAGTACTTTTGTGGCAACCATCCGCGCGAAGAGTCGTCGCGATGGTTATTTCGCGGGTAAAAATATAGCGTTAGCTGATATTCTTGTTCTATATATGAAACTTAGGAACTTTCAGAGAATTGGACATGGATATGCAGTGGACGTCTGCGCATAGCGCGGGCGCAACTGTGCATCTATCAATTCTCGGGCATCCTAAGGCCTCATATATAGATAGACGGAAAAGTTGCCTCTGCGCTTTTTCCGTTTCCCGAGACTGTCTCCATTACGCTTTGCCATTCCCTCGCGGAGCATGGCCGGATTGCCGCCGGCGCATGGAGGCCACGGCTTTCATCCACGCATACTATTACCAACAACACATAACGGAAAACGATGGAACAAAGAAACTATTTGAAACTCCTGTGGATTGCCGCCTACCTAGCATTCGCCGCCGTGAGCTGCTGGGCCACGGCAGAATCGCTCCACCTGCTGCTGTCGACATGGCCCAAGGCCTTGTGCTGGATTGTAACGGTGGGATTCTTCATCATTGCCTCCATAGGCACCAAGATGATTGTTGACAGTCTCAACCAAAACATATACCTCGAGAAGCGCGGAACGTATCTCGTGGCGGGCGTGCTCCTTGTGGTCGTGTTCTGGCTTCTGTGCAGCCTGCCCACCAATACCCACACTTTCTTCTACCGCACCGTGATAAACGACATGGTGACCACCGACATATCGACCACCTGCGGCTATCTGAGTCAGATAAAGAATAACACAAACAACAAAAACCAAGCACTCGTGAAAGTGAACGAACTAAAGAATAACGTTGACGTGGTGCTGGGAGAACTCGAGGCCGAAATAAAGAACGAGGCCAACCCCGGGCACGGACCGAAATCGAAAGAGATACTGCGCAAGCCCGCCACCGCGCTCGGCGTGGACAAGATTGACCCGCTCACCTACACGGGAACGACGAAGAAAGAGCTTGACAGGCTGTGCGATGCCTACCGCACAAAGGTGTATCTGCTCGCCGACTCGAAAGCCGTCAACATGATGGCCAACATAATGAAGCCCAACTCCGACAACATAAAGGAGGCCGAACGCGACGAGAAGAACCTGCAGTTGGTGAAGAAATACATCGACGACGGCACCATAGACCTGAACGACGCCGACGACATCAAGGACGTGTGCGACAAGCTCAACGTGGGCTACAACACCGTAAAGAAGAACCGCGACTTCGTGAACTTCGCCTCGGAGGCCGACAAAAAGGCCTATACCGCCGACAACAGCGTGACCAAGGTAAAGCGCATGGTGAGCGTGTTCGACGTGTGGCAAGACTTCGTGCAAGGACGCTTTGAGGGTCACGGCTTCCTTTTCTGGATAATAATATCGGTGCTCGTCGACATGGCGGCTTTCATCTTCTTCGACCTTGCGTTCAAAAAGAGCGATTATTGAACGGCATCGAGGACGGCGGAAGACCGGAGGCGGCAGCGCAGACAAGCGCAAAAGCCGCCCCCGCCAATCCACAAAAACCGACGGCCTTTGGCGCAATCAAAGAAAGGCCATGCCGATCGACTTCCCGAACGGAGCGAAACAGAGCCACAGCCCCGCCAAAATCATTTTACTCAATAAACAATTTACCAAACCAATATGCCAGACATAAAACTAAAAAACTCGGAAAATGACTTCCGGCCATTGCCGCCGACTGCCGCGGATGGCGGACTGACAACAGACAAGCAACCCGCAGAGAGCGGCTACGCCGTGGCGAACAGCGGCGGGAGAGCACAGGACGCGGCACCGTCAGGCGCGCCGGAGGGGCTACATATGCATTCCCTGTTCGCCGACACGGATGGAAACAACGGCGGCATGACCGCCGAGGAGATTGACGACGCCAACAAGATAGCGGTCACCGTAGCCGACTACAAGACACCGCTCGTGGTACTCTTCGGCCCGCCAAGCTGCGGAAAGACCATGACCCTCGTGCGGCTCACCCGCTATCTACAAAGCATCGGCTACGCTGTCAGGCCTGTAACGTCGTTCCGCCCCGCCTACGACAAGAACTACAGTGACATGTGCGACAACTTCGACACACTGGTAAACAGCGAGGACGCCGCCCGCGCCACCAACAAAATCAACTTCATGCTCGTGCAGGTCACATACCAAGGGCGCACTCTCTGCCAGATTCTCGAAGGCCCGGGCGAATATTATTTTAAGCCCGAAGACCCCACGGCAAAGTTCCCGAAGTACGTCAACGCCATAATAAGCAGTCCGAACCGCAAGATATGGGCAATCATAGTGGAGCCCGACAACACCAACAAGCGCATGGACGTGACGGCTCGCAAGCACTACGTCAGCAAGATACAGCACTTGAAGACGCGCATAAAGCCAACGGACAAGGTGATATTCGTGTTCAACAAGATAGACGAAACGCCTTTCGTGCTCGGCCCGGGCAACATAAAATACGGACTGGCCAAGCAGCACACGGAATACCTCTACCCAAACATCTTCGTGCCGTTCACCAACGTGAACCCCATCACCAAGCTGTGGAAACCATACAACTTCGACTTCGTGGCATTCCAGACGGGCGACTACTCCGAGGCGGCCGACGGCACGCTGACATTCCAGGAGGGCGACAACATATATCCCGAGAAACTGTGGAACATCATCTTAAAGCGAATAAGGGGGTAAGACTATGAATGTGGAATTGTTTGTTCACGGAGTGCCTTACGGCGAAGACGCATGGGGAGACATCGGCCACGACAAGACCTACCTCGGCAGTTTCTACAACCAAAGCACCGATGCGGTGAAGATGGTGGTGCAGTGGCACACAACCGGAGAGCAGGCCTATTGCTACTATACCTACCTTGTATACGGCAACGTGGTGGGCAACGACGGGCGCGATGGCTCTTACTTCGGCATGACGCTGCGCTTCACGGAGTGCTGCACCGACGCGATTGGCGTGTTTCGCGTGCTCGACACCGCCTTTCACCTTTATATATTACGCTCGGTACTCGTCCCGGACAAGGGGCGGATGAAGTACAACGTCTCCAAGTTTGCCGACGCCTCGACCGTCCTTACCGACATGAGAGACACCATTTACGGTATGCTCGGCAGGGCGCTGCGCACTTCCGACTTCGCTCATCCGGCACACGGAGGGGCACAGGCCGCCGGCTGTCCGCAGCTATTCCTCTACGAGTGCAGCCGCGAGACGGTGCTTTCGACCATAAACAGCCATGGCCGTATGGCCGTGTCGCCACTCTACATGGGCAGAAAGGAAAGGGCGTTGGCGCAGCAATGCGAAGCGAAGCTAAAGGCCGAAGCCGACAGCCACGCCGCCGAGACCGACCGTCTGAAGGCTGAACTGACTTCGGCCAAGAACCGCGTGACGGCTCTCGAAAGAGACATGGCACAGCGCGAGACCGAACTGCGCCGTCTTAACAGCGAACTGCACAACGCCAGACAGACCGTAAAAATAACGGAGGCGGTGCAGCCGTTAGTGGCTCCGGTAAACGAACTGGCAGCGAAGTTCCGCAAACTCATGCCCGATGGCGGCGGCGACAAGGAGCGGACAGCAGCCCTGACGGAGCGAAGCAAGGCACTAAAGGCGCAGCTACTGAGACTCGCCCTGACGGTTGTCAACTTCCTGTTGCTCGCTTTCATTGCCTGCGCACTGTTTTTCCACCTGTTTCTACGACCGAGTCCGGAAGACCGCCAGGCAGGATATTACCATACCGACACCGTGAACAACATAGAAGGACAGGAATGTCACGCTTCCGCCGCAAGCGACCTTACACGTGAGGACACGGCAGACGGGCAGGCTGTGGATAACGCTTCGGGCGACGGACACGACCGCAATTGAGCAAACGATTAATAAAAAGGCATGATGAAAACTGCGGCATTGTTGCTTTCCGCACTGCTAATAATGGCGGCCTCGTGCGGAAACGAGAAGAAGAGGCGGCCCGTCTACTTCGACTTAGAGGACGTGTCGATGGAAACGGACTACGGCGGAAGCGGCGATGTGGTGGCCATACCGTTCCAAAACAAGAACGGGGTGAAATATGTGCAAGTGGCCATCAACGGCATAAACCTCGACATGATATTCGACACGGGGTGCTCCGACGCGCTCATCTCCGTGGCCGAAGCCAACTATCTCTACCAAACGGGCAGCCTGACGGAAGCCGACATACTCGGCACGACCACGCAGATGGTGGCCGACGGGAGGATGGTAGACAACATGGTGGTGAACCTCAGGGAGGTCGTCATCGGCGGACGCATAATGTGCACCGACGTGCAGGCCACCGTCTCGGCCAGTATTGACGCCCCGCTCTTGCTCGGCAACGCCGTGCTCGACCGCCTCGCCACCATCGAGATAGACAACCAACGGCAAACCATAAACTTCAAACTGAAATGACGATGAACCACACGACATACATTTTCGGCAACCTCGGCAGCGGCTACGCACAGCTGCCCGACGACTATACGCGCAACATTTTCCGGAACTTCTGCAGCCTGGCCACAAGCACGGCGCAGATGATTGTCCACCGCGACGGCAACCTGATGTACTACGGCTACGTGCTCAACCTCGGCACCGACGGCAGGCAGTGCGTCGGCTTCTGCATCGTGCTCAACGGTGTTTTCCTCACGAGCGTAACGTCCCCGCTCCGCGCCTTTGAGAAAGCCGTGTGGGAAATGGTCGCAAAGAGGCGCGTGCTGAGACTGCGCGACGACGGGAACATAGAGCCAGCGACGCCCGACATCCTGGCCGACAGGCAGGAAACAAGCCGCGTGGCGGACATGATAGGCGGCGACCTCGACAGCATGTCGGAACTCACCAAGGTGCTGCCGCCCACGACTTACGCCGTGTCGAAAGATGAAGTCAAGCATTACGATGCCGACAAAGACGCGGAAGCCGACATCGTGGCCGCTTCGTGCATACACGGACATGTGGTCGTAAAGAGCGCACCGCCGAAGATTGCGGTCGCGGAGACAGGCACGGCCACGATGCCGCAGAAGTCTCGCGCATACGAAGAATCCATAGAGACGCGCCGCAAGCAGCGCGACCCCGGACGGACAGGAAACGCCACGATGCCCGCTCCCGTCGAGGGGCATTACCCATCGCTATTCGCCGAGCTGAAAGTAAAATGCTCACCCGACAAGTTCATGAGCGACTATCATCACGACAAGGTACAGGTTGCCATAAGGCTCTACGGCGAAGTGATGGCCAACAAAAACAATCAAGCAAGGCTGAGAGAACTGAGGCGCGAGGCAACCAAAGAATTGGGCATACAGTTCTCCACGAGAGAACTGTATGACGAACTGCGCGCCATGTGCTCTCCCCGGAACTTCAACACCGCCAACGGCTTCGACGCGAAAAAGGCCACTGCTGCCAACGACCTGTATGCCGACGTCATGGCCTTTGCCGACGACATTGAAATCCTGGAAGCCATAAAAGAAGAGGCTGCCAAATTAGGACTGAACACTGTGACGGAACAGAAAGAAGATTTTCTAACCACTGCCCTCATCGTTCTCTCCGCCGGCATACTACTGGTATATATTATAATTATTGTGATTATGATATGCGCCGATGCCATGGCCTTTGTCGACGACGTTGAAATTCTGGAAGCCATAAAAGAACAGGTTGCCGAATTAGGACTGAATACGGTGACGGAACAGGAAGAAATCATTCTTCACCAATGTGTCACCATAGGATGCCGCGAAAGAGTTTCTCGCCGCAAGTGAAAGCTGAAGCCGGACTATGCTGTC
>CAZKMT010000090.1:0-6239 GCA_964554115.1 uncultured Prevotella sp. | reverse complement strand
AGTTACGTTGTCCGTGAGTGGGTCGACAGCTTGTAGCGGTAATGGCGATGGCGTGTAGCGTCCGCCACACGTTGCGCCCCATCCGTTTGTTGGCGCGCGCATTGATGGCGCGGCAAGAGCGTGTCGCCACGCTTCCGCCGCGTGACAATTTGTTGCGGAGAGAGCCTTGGCGCGCTTGCAAGAAACTGCGGTTAATCAAATCGGCTCGCCATTCGTGGTCAAAAGACCGTGGATGGCGAGCCGATTTTGGCTGGATGTCAAAGTGTGGCGGGCTTGCGTGAGTCCGTTTTCAGCTCCTGGCGCAGGAAAGGAGCCGTGCATCCCTTTCCTGCCGCGGCCACTTCCTCGGGAGTGCCGGTGGCTACCACACGGCCGCCGCGGCGCCCTCCCTCAGGCCCCATGTCGATTATGTGGTCTGCCATCTTTATTACGTCGAGGTTGTGCTCTATGATTATCACCGTGTTGCCGCGGTCAACAAGTTTCTGGAGCACATCCATCAATATACGTATGTCTTCAAAGTGCAGGCCTGTCGTAGGCTCGTCGAGGATGTAGACAGTCTTTCCCGTGTCGCGCTTGCTCAGTTCTGTGGCAAGCTTCACGCGCTGGCTCTCGCCTCCGGAGAGGGTGGTGGACGGCTGTCCCAGCCTGATGTAGCCCAGCCCCACGTCCTGCAAAGTCTTAATCTTGCGCAGGATGTCGGGCACATTCTCGAAGAACTCCACGGCTTGGTTTATTGTCATGTCGAGTACGTCGGCAATGCTCTTGCCCTTGTAGCGCACCTCGAGCGTCTCGCGGTTGTAGCGTTTGCCGTGGCACACCTCGCATGGCACCATCACGTCGGGCAGGAAGTTCATCTCGATGGTCTTGTAGCCATTGCCGCCGCACGCCTCGCAGCGGCCTCCCTTGACGTTGAACGAGAAGCGCCCCGGCTTGTAGCCGCGTATCTTGGCTTCTGGCAGGTTGACGTACAGTGAGCGGATGTCGCTGAATACGCCCGTGTAGGTGGCCGGGTTGGAGCGGGGAGTGCGCCCGAGCGGGCTTTGGTCTACGCTCACCACCTTGTCGATGAACGACAGTCCTTCTATGCCCTTGTGAGGCATAGGTTCTTTCAGTGAGCGGTAGAAGTGTTGGCTGAGTATTGGTTGCAACGTGTCGTTGACAAGCGTTGACTTGCCCGATCCGCTTACTCCGGTCACGACTATCAGTTTTCCGAGAGGAAAGTCGACGTCGATGCCTTTCAAGTTGTTGCCGGAGGCACCCAGCAGGCGCAGGCATTTGCCGTTGCCTTCGCGTCGCCTTGCCGGCACGTCGATCTTCATCTCGCCGCAGAGATACCTGCTTGTGAGCGTGCCTGCCGTGAGCATCTGCCGTGGCGTGCCTTGGAACACCACGTTGCCGCCGTTGCGTCCCGCCCTGGGGCCGATGTCAACGATGTAGTCAGCGTTGAGCATCATGTCCTTGTCGTGCTCCACCACGATTACGGTGTTGCCGATGTCGCGCAGCTCTTTCAGTGAGCGTATCAGGCGCTCGTTGTCTCGTTGGTGCAGTCCGATGCTCGGTTCGTCAAGGATATAGAGGACATTCACTAACTGCGACCCTATTTGTGTGGCCAAACGTATGCGCTGGCTTTCGCCGCCCGACAGGCTTGCCGACTGTCTGTTGAGCGACAGATAGTCAAGTCCTACCTCGAGGAGGAAGTCGGTGCGCGTGCGGATTTCTTTCAGTATTTCGGAAGCTATCTGCCGTTGCTGTTTGTCCAAGTGGATTTCCACGTCGTCGAGCCATTCGCGCATCTCAGACAAATCCATGTCGGCAAGTTCCGCTATGTTCTTGTTCCATACGCGGTAAGATAGCGATTCGCGGTTGAGCCGGTGGCCGTGGCATTCAGGACACTCGCATACGGCGGTGAATTGGTCGGCCCATTTCTGTGCAGAGGCAGAGCCGTCGCTCTCAATCACACTATTGAGATACTTTATGACGCCATCGAACGGCACGAAATAGTCGTTCGTAGTGTGCATGATGTCCTTGTCGATGCGTATGTTGTCTATCGAACCGTAAAGCACTTCGTCGAAGGCTTTCGCGGGAATGTCTTTTACCGGGGTCTTGATATCGCTGCCATGTTTGCGTAGTATGGCGTCTATTTGCCAGAAAACCATCTGGTTTCTGTACTTGCCCAATGGCGTTATGGCTCCCCCGTATATGCTTTGCGTCGCGTCAGGAATAATCTTGTCGATGTCAATCCTGTTGATTACGCCAAGCCCGTTGCACTTCGGACAGGCTCCTTGCGGCGAGTTGAACGAGAAACTGTTTGGCGCGGGGTCTGCATACGAAATCCCCGTGGTGGGGCACATAAGGCGTTTTGAGAAAAATTTTGCCTCGTTGGAGTCTTTATCCACTATCATTACGAGACCGTCACCCTGCTTCATGGCAATCGACACGCTCTTTTTCAGCCGCTCGTTGTCCTTGCCTTGTACGCTCATCCTGTCGACCACCACCTCTATGTTGTGGTTTTTGTATCTGTCGGTCTTCATGCCCCGCGTTATCTCTTTCACTTCGCCGTCAACGCGCACGTTGAGATAGCCCTTGCGCCGGAGGCTCTCGAACAGTTCGCGATAGTGCCCTTTTCGGCTGCGCACCAGCGGGGCGAGGATTAGGATTTTCTTTCCGTTGTATTCGTTCAGAATCTTTTCGAGCAGCTTCTCCTCCGTGTATTTTATCATCTCTTCGCCCGTGGCGTAGCTGTATGCCTTGCCTGCCCGCGCGAATAGAAGCCGCAGGAAATCATATATCTCAGTGGTTGTGCCCACAGTGGAGCGGGGATTCTTGTTCGTGGTCTTCTGTTCGATGCTTATTACGGGGCTGAGGCCTGTTATTTTGTCAACATCGGGACGTTCAAGGCCATTGAGAAAGTTGCGGGCATAGGCTGAGAACGTCTCTATGTAGCGTCGCTGTCCTTCGGCGTAAATGGTGTCGAAAGCCAGCGATGACTTGCCAGAGCCTGACAGTCCGGTGATTACGGTGAGACTGTTGCGGGGAATCTCCACATTGATGTTTTTCAGATTGTGTACCCGCGCCCCCCATACGTTTATTCTTTCGTCTTCTCGCATTGCCGCATCCATTAGTTGGTGCCCTCTCATTCCGTGTAGTCACGCAGCAGGTTCACGTCGCGCTTTATGTTGTATTGGGTGCCATCGGCTCCCGTGGCTTTCACCAATACGAAGTAAACTCCTGCGGCAACGGGCTTGCCATTGAACGTGCCGTCCCACCCATCGTTTATGTCTGTCCATTCAAACAGTTTCTGCCCCCACCTGTTGAAGATGTAGGCATGGAATTCTAAAATGCTTTGATGGGTATCCTTGGCCTTGTATATGTCGTTGATTCCATCGCCGTTTGGCGAGAATGCGTTCGGCATCTCGAGGATGCTCGTGCTTATGCTCACGGTGATTGTGGAGATAAGTTCCGCTTCCTCCGAGTCGCTGTATGTGACATAAAGCGACACATACGTAGCCCCGGATTCCCTAAACTCATAAGTCGTTTCCTCTTCATATCTCACTATGAAAGGACTTGTTGCGCCGTCTTTCGTAAATCTCCATTCGTATGAGGGCGTCTCGTCGCCCAAGTTTGACGGGTTGGCCTTGAACGTCACCGTCAACGGGGCCTCCGCGTTGCTTATCATGTCCGTGGTTTCCGTCTCCACGCCGTCCACCGTGTAGTAAGCCGTGGGCGTGAAGTCTGCCAATACCGTGGCGGGCAGCAAAGCCATCAGCGGCATTATCAAAAACAGTTTGATTCTACTTGTAATCATTGTGGCTGCAAATATTATCATGCAAAATTAGCGAATAATGTTGATTTATCCACTCTTTTTTGGTACTTTTGTAGGCGATTATCGAAAATAAGCCATTATGAAGCAACTATTCAGATGTTTGCCGATACTCCTTGCGAGTGTGCTTGTTGCAGGCATTGTCGTCGCGCAGAGTGCCAAGTGGAAGGAAATGCACAAGGTGAAGCGCAACGAGACAATGTTCGGAATCGCAAAGGAGAACGGAATCACGGTGGAAGAGCTTATTGAGGCGAATCCGGAAATGAGACAGCCGGGCTACGAGCTGAAGAGGGGCGACTATATATTCATTCCTTATCCCAAGGCCAATGTTCAGGAGGTGGCCGCGAAAGACACTGTTGAAACTGTTGTCGCGAAAGTCGATGACATGCGCAACCGCGCCATCAGGGTGGGGGTGATGCTGCCACTTAACAACGTCAGTGGCGATGGCCGCCGCATGCTGGAATACTATCGCGGCGTGCTCATGGCATGCGACAGCCTTAGGCAGGAAGGCATTTCCGTAGATATTCATGCGTGGAACGTTCAGGAGAATGACGAAATAAAGAATTTTCTCGGCGGCACTGAGGCTGCCCGATGCGACCTTATCATCGGGCCGTTTTATTCCAAGCATGTGAAAGACCTGTCAGATTTTGCTTCCGAGCATGGCATAAAGGTGTTGATGCCTTTTTCCATCAACGCGCCGGAGTTGGCTTCCAACCCGTTCTTGTTTCAAGTATATCAGAACGAGAGTGACTACAATGAATCCGTGATAGATTGTTTCATTGAGAAGTTTGCCGGTTATCATGCCATTTTCGTTGATTGCAACGACACGACGAGCAAAAAGGGCGTGTTCACTTTCGGATTGAGAAGGCGCATGGAAGCCATGGGGCGCGACTATTCGATAACTAACCTCAAGTCTAATGAGGATGCTTTTGCCAAGGCTTTCAGCAATGCCATGCCCAACGTAGTGGTGCTGAACAGTGGCCGTTCGTCTGAACTCAACGTTGCCTTTGCCAAGATTAACAACCTGTCGCTCAACGATTCCACCCTCTCCATATCAATGTTTGGCTATACTGAATGGATGATGTACACGCAGTACGACCTCGACAATTATTATAAATACAACGTTTTCATACCGGCCGCATTCTATACGAACCCCCTGTCGCCCAAGACGGCGCGCATAAAGCTGAAGTATAGATGGAATTTTCACGATGACATGATGCAGGCTTTGCCGCAGTTCGCTATAACAGGCTTTGACCATGCCTATTATTTCATAAAAGGACTTCACATGTATGGTGACGGCTTCACGGGAGCAAAGGGGCTTGTGGGCTACGTTCCCATACAGACGCCGCTGCACTTTGAGCGGGTCGGCAACGGCGGTTACCGTAACACGAGCATCCTGTTTGTCCACTATACGCCCGAACACAAGATAGAAACCATTAATTTCTGATTGTGCGCCATGTGTGACCTGCATTTGTGGAAAACCTTTCAAGGCAAAGCCGATATGAGGCCGGCCAAGGCCGTTCGCAGTATGGCGGTCATGGCGTTCTTGGCTTTTGGCACGCTTTCGGCAGCGGCCCAGATAGGCGAGCACCGCAGTGAGTTGTGCGTGGGTTTTAACGGTGGTTACACGTTGAGCAACGTCGGATTCAACCCCAATGTGCCGCAGGGGCTTTTGGGCGGACTTACCGGAGGTATCACAGTAAGGTACACGTGTGAGAAATATTTCAATAGCGTGTGTTCCCTTGTCGGCGAACTGAACTATGCGCAGATGGGATGGAAAGAAAGCATACTCACGGTGGATGACGACCCTGTTATAAACAAGGTGACGGGGATGCCAGAAGAATACCAGCGTAGGCTCACTTACGTGCAGCTGCCGCTTTTTGCGAGACTGGGGTGGGGGCGTGAGCGCAAAGGCTTCCAGTTCTTTTTTCAGGCCGGGCCGCAAATAGGTTTCTTCCTTGGCGATGAGGCGACTTCCAATTTCAATCTCGAAGAACGCAACCAGGAAGACCGTGTGGGGGCTTTGATTGACGCGGTGCACGATTCGCTTGATATTGAGCGCAAGTTCGATTACGGCATAGCAGGCGGGATAGGCGTGGAGTATTCACACCCCAAGTTGGGCCATTTCCTCATCGAGGGGCGCTATTACTATGGTTTAGGCGACATATTTGGCAACTCAAAGCGCGACTATTACGGGCGCAGCAACAATGGGAGCATAATCATAAAGCTGACCTATTTGTTCGACATCATGAAATCAAAAAACTCTAAAATTAAATAGCTATGTTTGAAAATCAACCTAAGGCTCTTTATGTGTTGGCTTTGGCCAACACGGGCGAACGCTTCGGCTATTATACGATGCTGGCTGTGTTCGTCCTGTTCCTGAAAGCGAACTTTGGCTTTTCGCCGGAAACGGCCGGAG
>CAZKMT010000089.1:0-6330 GCA_964554115.1 uncultured Prevotella sp. | reverse complement strand
GCCTCGCGGCACACGCACCTGAAACGTGCGCGTCTACCAATTCCGCCACCTGGGCATTCTTGTCAATTCGATGCTAAGAGCGTTTGTTACGCCAAGTAAGAGCGGAAAACGGGACTCGAACCCGCGACCCCGACCTTGGCAAGGTCGTGCTCTACCAACTGAGCTATTTCCGCCTTTTCTTTTCCATTCGCAAGGGCATTTCTCTCAATGCGGTTGCAAAGGTAGTGCTTTTTTTTAAACCTGCAAAATTTTCCCGCATTTTTTTCAAGAATAAGTTCAATCCATGCGCATTTTATAGTCATTGTATTCATATTTGCGCAAAATTTCAAGTTCTCCGTCGTTCCGGAGCAACGCGATTGCCGGGTGTGATATTCCGTTGAACATGGTGGTCTTTACGGTGGTGTAGTGGAGCATGTCCTCAAAAACAATCGTGTCGCCAACGGAAAGCGGATGCCCGAAACGCCATGCTCCCATGAAGTCGCCGGCCAGGCAGCTGTTCCCGCCCAGCCTGTATGTGCAGGGTGCCGTGGCTTCTTCCATGGGGCGAAGCTCTGCCCCGCGCACCTCAGGATGGTAAGGCATTTCCAGACAGTCGGGCATGTGGCAGGTGAAGCTGACATCAAGTACGGCCGTCTTTATGCCGCTGTCTTCCACGAGGTCAACCACGTGGGCGACCAGGCAGCCGGTCTGCCAGGCAAAAGCGCTTCCCGGCTCCAGGATTACTTTCAGCCACGGGTAGCGGGAATGAAAGCCGTTGAGGGTGTCTGTCAGCAGCCCGATGTCATAATGCTTGCGGGTCATCAGGTGTCCGCCACCAAAGTTTATCCATTTCAATGCGGGAAACCACGCCGAAAACTTCTCCTCGATATGGGCCAGGGTGCGCCGGAACACGTCAGCACCGCTCTCGCAATGGCAATGGCAGTGGAATCCCTCTATGCCTTCCGGCAGGCTTTCCGGCAGCTTTCCGGCAGTCACGCCGAAGCGCGTGCCCGGCGCGCATGGGTTGTAAAGCAGAGTGCCTACTTCCGAATACTCGGGGTTGACGCGCAGGCCGCATGATATGTTGGGGTTGGCCTCCCTGGCGCGGCGGGCAAAATGCGCAAACTGTGTCAGTGAGTTGAATGTAATGTGGCTCGAACAGCGCGCTATCTCCTCTATCTCGCCGGAAGTGTATGCGGGAGAGAAAGTGTGCGCCGGCGAGCCAAACTCTTCGGCGGCCAGTCTGGCCTCGTTTAGAGAGCTGGCCGTAGTGGCCCGTATGTATTCCCTGAATATGGGGAATGTTTTCCACAGCGCAAAAGCCTTGAAAGCCAATATTATCTCCACACCCGCCTGTCGCGCCACGCCGGATATGAGCTTTAGATTGTCGCGCAAGCGCCGTTCTTCCAATATGTATGCGGGCCCGTCCAGCCCCTCGAATGTATTTGGATTTATTTTCATGACATGTCTATGATTATCATTAACACCAATGCCGGTTGTGGCAAGACACCCATGCCGGCCAAAACGCAAAGGCAAAGGTACGGAAAATAATCTGAATGGCAAGCGCCGGAGTGTAAAGATACGCCGCGCCACAACCTTTTTCCGTTTTCACGCGCATGATTCGGGCAGCCGATACGGGCGCGGTGTGGGGCTGTTTCACCTCAGGACACGCCGTTCCATGCTTGGCGTTTCGCATCCGGACATCCTTTCCAGCTCAATCAGGAATCTCTTTGCGCGCAGGCCTCCCGCATATCCGGCGAGGGTTCCGTTGGCACTCACTACCCTGTGGCATGGCACAAAGATGGCAAGGGCATTGGAGGCATTGGCGTTGGCCACCGCCCTTACAGCGTTGGGACGCCCTGTCTTGCGGGCAAGCCAGGCGTAAGAGACCGTCAATCCGTATGGCACTGACGACAATGCGCTCCATACCGCCCGTTGGAAATTAGTGCCTATAAGCAGCAATGGCAAGTGAAATTCCATGGCTGCGCCACTGAAATAGCGGTCGAGCCACGCCACAGCTTGCTCCAACGCCGCTGCATTGCCATCCTCAAATCTCGCTCCGAGGGCTTTTGATATTCGGCGCTCAACCGTGTCCCGCCTTTTGCCATTTGCCCAAGTGCACAGGCAAAGCCTGTCGCCGTGCGCACCCAATACCAATTCTCCGCACGGGGCATGATAGCGTTGGGTAAGAATCAATTCACTGTTCGCCATTCGTCGCATTATAAATTTAGTGGAAACATCATGTCGCATAGGCTCTGCCACGGTTGCCGCAATGCACGCGCCCGCTTCCGCCTGCGCCCGCGACAATGTGCCGGCTGACTGCAAAGTTACTGTTTTCCGGCATAAGTTCAAAATGGCATGGAGCTTTATTGACGGTTGTCAGTCTTTGTGTGCGCGCGCCGCCATCCCCAAGAGGTTGGCGGCTGACGCAAAAGGGGCTTTTGTCGCCGTAGAAGACGGAGGCTGGGCGGAGGTGTCGGCAGGGCGTGTGACAGTAAAGAATGTTTACAAACGATGGATGCGCATGAATGCGGCTGCCGATTCGCATTGCAAGACGACCCGTTTCGGGCAGCGAAACGGCCTGTTTCGCCCTCCCAAATGGTCTGTTTCGTGACTTGAAATGGCTTGTTTTGCAAACCGCTGTAAATCAATTGTTTATGACGCTTCTCCAACTGCGGTGGCATCGCGCCGCACATTTGAAATATCTTTACAGAATCGCAGGCCTACAAAGCTGTCCGGCAGTCGCGTGGAACGAACCGTGCGGGAAATTTATATGGCCGGACGTTGCTGTCCGCCGGCTTTTCACGACCGTTCTCCGTTTACGTTTTTTAATGAAATAGTATTGGGTTGTACGCAGTGTTTCGATCTTATTTCGTATATTTGCGTCCACATAAAAACATATAAAGTCTGGGGTATGGCAAAATATAACATAAAAGACAAGATAGAGAAAGATGCCGCTTACAGGGACATGGTGAACCCGCAGCTCATGGATGAAATAAAGGAGAAAATCCTGCATATCATAGTGTTGCAAAAGAAATACAGAGACAAAGACTATTCAGCTAAGAAACTTGCAGCTGACCTTGGCACCAACACAAGGTATGTGTCTGCCGTCATGAACGTGAGATTCCGCATGAACTACTCCTCATTCATAAACAAGTGCAGGGTGGAAGAGGCGATGGCACTGCTTGTGGACAAGCGATACACGGACTTGAAGATGCAGGAGATAAGCGACATGGTGGGCTTTGCCAACAGGCAGTCGTTTCATGCGGCGTTCTTCAAGCTGAACAATACCACCCCGCGCTCTTACAGGATGCAGCACCAGAGTCAGGCGCAAGACAAATCGGGGCTTGCAAAGACACAAAAGAAAGCAGACAAGACAAAGGCAACGGAAATATGAACGGCATGGACAATTTCTCTTATTCCGACATCAAGTTTGCCGATGTGCAGATGTTAAGATACAGGCTTGATGGGTTTGAATCGTTGTCGCTGCGGCAGAAGATGCTTGTCTACTGCCTGTCGGAAGCCACTCTTTATGGGCGCGACATAACTTTTGACCAATTCGGGAAATACAATCTCAGGATTCGGAAGACCCTTGAAGCGATATATACCGACGCCAAGGTGGAGCGCGACTGCGACGATTTCACGGCTCTCGAGACATACTTGAGGCGCGTGTGGTTTTCCAACGGCATTTACCATCATTACGGGTGCGAGAAGTTCGTGCCGGGCTTTAGCGAGGGCTTTTTCAGGCTTGCCGCAGCCACGGTACGTCCGGAGCTCCTGCCGTTGCGCGCCGGTGAGAGCGTCGACGAGCTGTGCGACGAGTTGGCGCCGGTAATGTTCGATTCATCCATACTGCCCAAGCGGGTGAACAAGGCTGCCGGATGCGACCTCGTGGCCACCTCCGCATGCAATTTCTACGACGGCGTGTCGCAAGCCGAAGTGGAAGACTATTACAATAGTCTGAAAGCCGGGCAAGGCGAATGTCCGCCGTCGTTCGGGCTCAACTCGCGCCTGGTGAAAGTTGACGGCAAGGTGCAGGAATGCGTCTGCAAGGCCGATGGCCTTTACGGCAATGCCATAAGGCATATCACAGAATGGTTGGGTAAGGCCGTGGCATACGCGGAAAACGAAGAGCAGGCGCGCGTGATTGAGACGCTCATAGATTTCTACGAGACAGGCGACTTGCGCACTTTCGACAAGTACTCCATCCTGTGGGTGCATTCGCTCGATGGCAGGGTGGACTTCATAAACGGCTTCATCGAGGTATATGGCGACCCTCTGGGCATCAAAGGCTCGTGGGAGGGCATCGTGGAATATAAGGATGAGGAAGCCACGAAGCGCACAAAGACGATAAGTGACAACGCGCAATGGTTTGAAGACCATTCGCCGATAGACCCGCGCTTCAAGAAAAGCGAAGTGAAAGGGGTTTCGGCCCATGTGGTGTGCGCCGCCATGCTGGGCGGCGATGAATACCCTTCGACAGCCATAGGCATAAACTTGCCGAACGCCGATTGGATAAGGGCGCGCCATGGAAGCAAGAGCGTGACGATAGGCAACCTGACCGCCGCTTACAACAAGGCGGCCAAAGGCAACGGCTTTTACGAGGAATTCGTGGCCGATGGCGACACGCTGCGGCTTATCCGCAAGTATGGCGACATGTGCGATGATTTGCATACCGACTTGCACGAATGCCTCGGCCACGGGAGCGGACAGTTGCTGCCCGGCACTGACCCTGATGCGCTGAAGGCTTACGGCAACACGATAGAAGAAGCGCGTGCCGACTTGTTCGCCCTGTATTACATGGCGGATGGCAAGATGGTGGAGTTGGGACTGCTGCCTGACGCGGAAGCATACAAGGCTCAATATTACACTTACATGCTCAATGGACTTATGACCCAACTCGTCCGCATAGAACCGGACAACGTAATTGAGGAGGCACACATGCGCAACAGGGCCTTGATTGCCCGATGGTGTCTCGCCAACGGCACAGCCATGAAGTTGGCCGTGAAAGACGGAAAAACCTATGTGGAGATAACGGACTATCCGGCGTTGCGGTCACTTATTGCCACTTTGCTGGCTCAGATACAGCGGATAAAGAGCGAAGGCGACTACATGGCAGCAAAAGAGCTGGTGGAGACTTTCGCCGTGAAGATAGACAGCGGATTGCACACGGAAGTGATTGAACGCTATGGCCGGCTCGGCATCGCTCCTTACAAGGGTTTCATCAATCCCGTACTGGCTCCTGTGCGTGATGAGACGGGCAGAATTGTCGATGTGCGGGTGGATTATACTGAAAGTTACGACCACCAGATGTTGCGCTACAGCAGCGACTATGCCACATTGGTGTGACGACCACAGACGCCCTTGTCTGTATGTTCCCCGTTTCGCACGGACGGTTTGGTAGCGTTGCAATGTGAAAAATATAATGTAGGATAATGGAAATCAAGACAAGCGCAGACGAACAGCTGAGACAGATAAAGCTCTCGTTCAGGTTGAAGATGAATGGGGTTGCTGCACAGTCGATGCGGGAAAAAGGACTCGACTATCATGTTAACTGGGGCATCTCGCTCCCGGAACTTAAGGATATGGCTAATGGCATAGGCAAGAACTACAGTCTGGCCATTGCTTTGTGGAAAGAAAATGTGCGTGAGTGCAAGATATTGGCAACGATGGTAATGCCCGCCGACAAGATGCTGCCTGAGGTGGCAGACATCTGGATGGAACAAACCACAAACATTGAATTGGCGGAACAGGCAGCCCTAAACCTGTACCAACATCTTCCGTATGCGGCGGAGAAGGCTTACCAATGGATAGCGTCGGGCGAAGATTTGCGTCAAATCTGTGGATACCATGTGTTGTCGCGCTTGTTCATGCGTCACCGGCACCCCAACGAGCGAGGCATCAACGAATATCTGGATCACGCGCAAGCCGCCATTCAGGGAGGCTCGGCGGGCGTGAAGAAAGCCGCAATGGCAAGTATGATGCGCTTCGCCGAACTGGGGCTTGTCTATGAGCGCATGGCACGGAGCGTTTTCAGCAAATTGGGGATGGCTTTTTGAATGCAGCCGCGTGGCGGCTTGGTGCTCAGCGAATGTCCATGCCTGTTATCGAATTGTTGCAGATTGAGTTCCGGTTCCTGTTTAAAAGTTTGTAATCCGGTTAATCGGCCAGCATTTTCCTCTCCTTGGGAACCGGTAAATTAGAAGAATAATGCCACGCATCTTCTAATTATGATTCCCAAGGAGAGAAAGTTAAACCCAAATCGGTCATTAGACCGTTATTACGCCGAGAAAGGTCTTTCTTTAAACTCTTCGCCTGCTTCCGCGCTCCTGCCGGCATCTTGTCTCCCGT
>CAZKMT010000088.1:0-6585 GCA_964554115.1 uncultured Prevotella sp. | reverse complement strand
CGCGTGACCGTCTCACCGCAGGAGACGCTCTTTTTGGCAAAGCGGAAATCCACCCTCCTTACAACCCCTCCAATATCTTCCTGTTGGCGTTGTCAACCTCGTATGGCTTGATTGAGTCCAAGTAAATCCGTGTGGTCTCCTCGGAGTCATGCCCAAGTCCCTCGCTTATCACGGACAAAGGTATGTTCTTGCCGCGCGCTATGGTAGCCCAGCTATGGCGGCTGTAATACATCGACAGCGGCACCGCCAAACAAGCCAGGCGAGCCACATCTTTCAGGCGGCGGTTCACTTTCAGCATCTGGTTCTGATACTGCCGCCGTTCGGTGCCGTCCTCACGCAGGATGACCGGAAGCAGGTATCTGGTGGGATTAGGCCGATACTTCAGCAATATTTCCTGCATCTGTCCGGTCCATTCCACCGTCAGCAGCTGACCGGTCTTTTTCCTGCGGTAAGCCACATGCCCGTTTTTCATGTCATTCTTTTTCAGGTAGGCCATGTCCACAAACGACATCCCGCGCATACAGAAGCTGAGGATGAACATGTCGCGGGCAAAGTCGAGCACAGGCGCACCCGACAGGTCAAGCTCTTTCACCCTCTTTATCTCGGCAAGCGTGATGCTGCGCTTTACGGTCTTGTCCATGCCACAATACACGCGCTTGAACGGATGCCTGTCGTGGGTGAGCCCCCTCTCGACAGCCTGCCTGTAGTTGGTGCGCAATATCCGCATATAAAAGGAGGTGGTGTTGCGCGTAAGTCCGTCATTCAGCATTTTCGCTTCATAGAGTTCCATAAGCCCATCGTCAATCATGTCGAATGTCAAGTCCATGCCCCTCCTGAAATGCATGAAGCTGTTGAGCATCGACCGGTAAGTCTCAGAGGAGCGCACTTTCCCGAGCTGCTTCTTGCGTTGTATCTGCGCACTGACAAAGTTGAACACACTGGCCGCGGAATCCCTGCTTTGCGAGAAAGCAGCGGCCACTCCGTCAAGATTCACGGTGCCCGTGTCTGCCTCTTTTTCCTGCACCATCCGCCTCAGTCCGGCCAGTTCCATTTGCAGGCCTGACTTTACGGAAACAAGATACCCGTAGCGTGGCGATGTCTGCGGCGGAAGCGTCACCTGTCCGTTCACTCCGTCCCATTCGTCCGCGAAGATTTTATACTTGCTCGTTACCTTGCGCACCAAACGCCCATGTATCAACTGGAATACCAGCGAGCCTTCCTTGCCCTGCACTGTCGAGGGTCTGAATTTTAGTTTTACCGATGTCATAGTTCAAATGTTCTTACATAATAATAAAACGAATAGTCGGAATGCCGCCAACGAGTGGCCATGCCACGTGCGTCCGCCTTGCCCGGCGACACGCATCTTTGTAAAGATATTTCGCAACGCGCACAGCTTTTCCACCGCATTATGGAGCGCGCCGCAAGCATCTGACATTCAGACGGTTTGCGAAACAGGCCGTTTGGGATTGCGAAACGCCCCGTTTTGGAGGGCGAAACAGGCCGTTCCACGAGGTGAAACGGCCTGTTTCGCGACCCAAGACGGCATCTGTCACACAAAGCCCGCCGCATTTGTAAACATTATTTACCTCCATGCGACACACGGCTGCCGCCACACAGTCGCCATGTTCAACATAATTAGCCTTTAATTTTTGGCCGCCAAAAGTAATTGTGCTATCTTTGCAATGTGATGCCACGTCACGAAACGCTGACACTTGCGAGCATCCCACACATACATTACAGCAGATTCATACATGACACATTATGGACATAACTGAAAGATTCTTGAATTACACAACATTTGACACGCAATCTTCAGAAGATAGCGAAAGCGTGCCTAGCACCAAAAAGCAACTCGTCTTTGCCGAGTACCTGATGGAAGAACTGAAACGCGAGGGGCTTGACGATGTTGAGATGGACGATAACGGCTACATATACGCCACGCTAAAGTCTAACATGAAAGGCAAAGTGCCGACAATAGGCTTCATAAGTCATTACGACACCAGCCCGGACTGCAGTGGGGCAAACATAAAGGCACGCATAGTAAAGAATTACGACGGAGGCGACATAACCCTCTCGGAAGGCATTGTATCGTCGCCCGGCAAATTCCCCGAACTGCTCGCCCACGTCGGTGAAGACCTCATCGTAACCGACGGCCACACGCTGTTGGGCGCGGATGACAAGGCTGGAATAGCCGAGATTGTGCAAGCAATGTGCTACATGCGCGACCACAAGGAGATTAAGCACGGCGACATCCGCGTGGCTTTCAACCCCGATGAAGAAATCGGCATGGGCGCCCACCACTTCAACGTAGAAAAATTCGGCTGTGAATGGGCCTACACAATGGATGGCGGAGACCTCGGGGAACTGGAGTTTGAGAACTTCAACGCCGCCTCGGCCAAGGTGACCGTCAAAGGCGTAAGCGTACATCCCGGCTATGCCAAGGGCAAGATGGTGAACGCCAACAGGCTGGCCGCCGAATTTGCCGCCATGCTGCCCGACACCGAGACGCCGGAGACCACCGAGGGATACCAAGGCTTCTACCACCTTACCGGCATCACGTCAAACATAGAGGAGGCCTCTCTTTCATACATCATCCGCGACCACGACCGCAAGAAATTTGAAGAGCGCAAGGATTTCATAAAAAAATGCGCGCAGCAAATGAACGACAAGTATGGCGAAAACACCTGCATGGCCGAAGTCAAGGACCAGTATTACAACATGAAAGAGAAAATAGACCCCAACATGCACGTGATAGACCTTGTGCTCAAAGCCATGCAAGAGTGCGGCATACCGCCGCGCGTGCAGCCAATCCGCGGTGGCACCGACGGTGCCCAGCTCAGCTTCAAGGGTCTGCCCTGCCCCAACATCTTCGCCGGCGGCGTAAACTTCCATGGCCCATACGAATTCGTGAGCATACAGGTAATGGAGAAAGCCATGCAAGTCATCATCAAGATATGTGAACTGACAGCCCAATACAATGACTGACAGCCAACGGAAAACTACACGAGTCATGTCTCTCGCTGCATGGCGTTGCGCATCGGCATTGGAATATTCCACCGCGAACGCACGGGCGGAGCGTTTTACATGTCTCCACTTTCAAAGTTTCCGAATTTTCAAGACCGGCTCATTGGCCGGTCTTTTTTGCTTTTACCCTACACACGCCAAAACGACAGAAGACTTTTTCAAGCGTGGAAAATCGGTCAAACATTCTCATTGTCCATCATGCGATAAGTTATACTTCGTAATTCATTGTTTGCCCATCTTGCCCGAGGGATTCGTCGATGGTGACGGAACACAAACATTCCAATCACAAAGATAGAAAGAAAAGGTGCCGGGAAGCATCGCTCACACGTCAATCAGCCAATAAAATAACATTATATTTGTACGATATCGCACGGTTCACACAAAAACAGCCTCAGGCATAGGCACACAACAGACACGGAAGAGGCGGCACAGAAGCAGGCATCACGGCATTTGAGCCTGCCGACAAAACGCATTGAGCCTACCGGCAAAGGCTTTCCGGATGATTGTCTGTACCTTTGCGATGACAATACAAACAAAACCTAAGCACAGCAAAGTTATGAATGACATTTTTCAAAAAGACCTTTCAGGTGAGACGGTATCGCCCAACGAGCCCGGCTATGACAAACTGATAAATGCCATCTGGGACACCATGAAGCTGGCATACGAGCTGAACTCCGGATACCACACGGCCGATGAGGTGCGCGACTACCTGTCGCGCATCACAGGACAAGACATTGACCCATCGGTAACCCTGCTACCCCCTTTCTATGTGGACTACGGGAAGAACATCAGGATGGGCAAGCGGTGCTGGATTCAGCAAGGCTGCACTTTTTTTGACAGAGGCGGCATCACGTTGGGCGACGACGTGTTCATTGCCCCCAAGGTGAACTTGATAACCATCAACCACGACCCCAACCCCGACAACCGCAGTGCCACATACGGACGCCCAATAGTCATTGAGGACAAGGTATGGATAGGCATCAACGCCACCATACTGCCAGGGGTGACGATTGGCCGCGGCGCAATTGTCGGGGCAAACAGCGTAGTGACGCACGATGTGCCGCCCATGACCGTGGTGGCCGGCAACCCCGCCAAATTCATAAAGACAATCAAGGCGTCAGCCGGGGATTAGCCACACGCTGACAATCAACCCCACCCCAACTCAACACGAAAAAACAACAAGCAACACAGAGAGAACATGGACAAGAAGAATTGCCTCAGCCGCCGAGGATTCATAAAGACAGTGGCCGCCGTGGGGGCTGCATGGACCGTGGCTCCGGCGATAAACAAACTGCAGGCTGCCACAGGCACAGCCGACAACAAAGCGACGCAAAACACCGGAAACGCCAAGGCAGCGTCCATCACAGCCCACCGCACATTAGGCACAGGCAGTGCCGCATTCGAAGTGTCGGCGATGGGCTTCGGCGTGATGGGCATGACCTACAACCGCAGTTACCACCCCGACAAGAAGCATTGCATACGCCTGCTGCACGAAGCCGTAGACAGGGGCGTGACGCTCTTCGACACAGCCATCATCTATGGCCCGCTGAACAACGAGCTTCTAGCCGGAGAGGCATTGGGCGAACTGCGCGGCAGGGTGAACGTTACGACCAAGTTTGGCCACGAGGTAATAGACGGCAAAGCCACCGGACGACAGGACAGCAGTCCCGCCACCATACGCCGATATTGCGAGGAGTCGCTGAAAAGGCTGCGCACTGACACCATACCGCTGTTCTACCAGCACCGCTTCGACCCGAAAACACCGGTGGAAGACGTGGCCGGCACCATAAGCGACTTGATAAAGGAGGGGAAAGTGTTGCGCTGGGGCATGTGCGAGGTCAGCGCCGACACCATACGCAAAGCTCACGCCATCTGTCCGTTGACCGCCATTCAGAGCGAATACCACCTGATGCACCGCGATGTAGAGACGAACGGCGTGCTCGACACATGCCGCGAATTGGGCATCGGCTTCGTGCCTTACAGCCCGATGAACCGCGGTTTCCTCGGCGGCGACCTCAATGAATATACTGAGTTTGACCCGAACAATGACAACCGCAACACGCTGCCACGGTTCACTCCGGAAGCCATGCGCGCCAACTACCGAATAGTGAACGTATTGCAACGCTTCGGGCGCGAGCGCGGCATGACCTCGGCGCAGCTGGCACTCGGCTGGCTCCTGCAGAAAGAGCCGTGGATAGTGCCCATTCCCGGCACCACAAAGCTGTCGCACCTGGAAGAGAACTTGCGCGCGACAGAGTTTGAGCTGACCCGGGAGGAGTGGGAAACACTGGAAAACAGCGTGGCCGCCATATCCGTGACGGGCGACCGTTACAATGCGGAACAACAAAAACAAGTGGGATATTGACGCCGGGCAAACGCCCCGTCGCCGGCCTTTGCGACCGGCTGCGAGCAGTGGCCGACAGTGAAGCCGTCACTCGCGCAACCTCAAACGCACCACAAGAGGCAGGTGGTCGCTGCAACCATCGCGGCGATAGCGATAGCCAACGTATGTGCGGCGAGGTTTCACCCCACCGTACTTCTCATCGTCTTCCAGAAGAAACGGAGCATCGTTGACGCGGCATGACTCAAACCTGTCGAGCAACGAGTGGCTGAGCAATATATGGTCTATGTTGCCCCACTTACCCTTATATCGATAAGTGCCGCGCGTGCCGTTGCGTCCGCAGGCCGAAGCAGTGACATTGACCATGCCGCGAGCACACACACTGTCTATGGCCGGAGCGGACGGATAATCGTTGAAATCGCCGGCAACAATGATTTTTGCGTCAGCACTGACAGCCCGAACCGAGTCAATGGCTTCGCAAAGGCGCATGGCCGCGGCCATGCGGTAAGGGCGCGTGGCTCGCTCGCCGCCATAACGGCTTGGCGCATGCACAACGAATACGTGAAGAGTGTCGTCAGTGATTATGCGTCCCGACACGTACAATATATCGCGCGTGGGCGGCATTCCGTCAACAGCGTTCACGCGCAACGAGCTATGGGCTATGGGCGCAAAGGAGAACTCATGGTAAAGCAAGGCCACATCGATGCCCCGCTCGTCGGGAGAGTCGGTGACGACATAGCCATAACGCGCTCCGCGTAGCAAAGAACGCCGCGTGAGGTCACGCAACACACTGTCGTTTTCGACCTCGCACAAGGCAACGAGGTCGGGGATTACGAAATCGGAAGAATCTTCACCACAAGACAATATGGCCTTAGAGATATTGTCCAACTTGCGCCAATAGCGGCCGGGGGTCCAGCGGCGCGGGGCTTCGGGCAGGAACTCCGTGTCGTGCTTCAGCGAGTCGTGACGGCAATCAAACAGGTTCTCGCAGTTGAGTTCCACAAAAGTGAGGAACGAAACAAGCAGGACACAAAGCGACATACGGGCTGCATCTGTAAGTCATCGCCGCGGAAAATCAAGGATGACCCTCCGCGGCGATAACCTAATAAAAATTCAACAAACTTTCTCGAGACGCTTCATTATGGAGAACATGAACAATGCGGAAAGCAGGCACAGCACGACGAACACCGCCCACACCTGCCACAAGGGCAGGGACGTGC
>CAZKMT010000087.1:0-6761 GCA_964554115.1 uncultured Prevotella sp. | reverse complement strand
AACCAATTGACTATTAATGAAAAAGGAGCACTTTATCGGTGCTCCTTTCCGTGATCCGCTTGGGGTTCGAACCCAAGACCCCAACATTAAAAGTGTTGTGCTCTACCAACTGAGCTAGCGGATCTAAATCAGATAATTTTTTTCATTAAGCGGATGCAAAGGTAGCAAGTTTTTTTGAAAACGCCAAATTATTTAATGGCTTTTTCACTTTCATTACAGGCAGAGCCAACCATTTTTATTAGTGAAACTTTATAATCTTGTCATCCGTTGAAGCGTCACGCGCTGTGTCACTGTCTTTAGAATGAAGTGGAAACGGGATTTGCTTGCTTGAAGGTTTTTCTTTCGGCTCTGTTTTCAAGAGTTGTATTTTCTGTCGGTTTTTGAATCTCTCGCGTGTTGTGTAAAAAAACGTTCTCCCGCACAGCCTGGTGGTCGTGCGGGAGAACGCCTATATGAAAGGTTTTATGCGTCAGAGCTTCTGTTCCACCTCTATTTCGGTGAAAGTCTCTATTATGTCGCCTTGCAGGATGTCGTTGAAGTTCACGAGGCTCAAGCCGCACTCCAATCCGGCGGCTACCTCCTTCGCATCGTCCTTGTAACGCTTCAGGGCGTTGATGTCGCCGGTGTGAACCACGATGCCATCGCGCACCACGCGAGCCTTGTCCTTTGCATGCACCTTGCCTTCGGTCACAAGGGCACCGGCCACGGTGCCGACCTTGGATATCTTGTACACCTCGCGCACCTCAACCTGTCCGGTCACCACCTCTTTCTTCACCTTTTCGAGCATTCCCTGCATGGCAGCGCGAATGTCCTCTATGGCGTCGTAAATGATGGAATAGGTGTTTATCTCCACCCCCTCGCGGTCGGCCAACTTGCGGGCGGCGGCCGACGGGCGCACCTGGAAGCCCACAATGATGGCATCGGAAGCATCGGCCAGCGTGACATCGTTCTCCGATATTTGCCCCACGGCCTTGTGGATGACATTCACCTGTATCTTCTCCGTTGACAGTTTTATGAACGAGTCGCTCAGTGCCTCCACGCTTCCGTCGGTGTCGCCTTTCACTATCAGATTCAGCTCCTTGAACGAGCCGAGGGCTATGCGGTGGCTGATGTCGGCCAAAGTCAGTCGGGTTTGCGTGCGCAAGCCCTGCTCGCGCTGCAGCTGCTCACGCTTGTTGGCTATCTCGCGAGCCTCCTGTTCGGTCTCCATCACGTGGAAAGTGTCACCGGCCGTAGGTGCTCCGTCCAGTCCGAGGATGATGGCCGGCTCCGACGGGCCCGCTTTCTCCATGCGCTGGTTGCGCTCGTTGAACATGGCCTTGATGCGGCCGTAGTTAGTTCCGGCCAGCACGATGTCGCCGACACGGAGCGTGCCGTTTGACACGAGCACCGTAGAGACATAGCCGCGCCCCTTGTCGAGCGATGACTCTATGATGGAGCCGGTGGCGCGGCGGTTGGGGTTGGCCTTCAGTTCCAGCATCTCGGCCTCGAGCAGCACCTTTTCGAGCAGCTCATCTACACCAATCCCTTTCTTTGCCGATATTTCCTGGCATTGGTACTTGCCTCCCCACTCCTCCACGAGCAGGTTCATGTTGGCAAGGTCTTCACGTATCTTGTCGGGATTGGCTCCCGGCTTGTCTATCTTGTTGATGGCGAACACCATTGGCACGTTGGCCGCCTGGGCATGGGCAATGGCCTCTTTGGTGGTAGGCATCACGCTGTCGTCGGCTGCGATTATGATGATGGCTATGTCGGTCACTTGCGCTCCACGTGCGCGCATGGCCGTGAAAGCCTCGTGACCCGGCGTGTCGAGGAACGTGATCTTGCGTCCGTCAGGCAGCGTCACGTTGTATGCGCCTATGTGTTGCGTTATGCCTCCGGCCTCACCGGCTATCACATTGGTGTTACGTATGTGGTCGAGCAGCGAAGTCTTACCGTGGTCCACGTGTCCCATCACGGTGACGATTGGGGCGCGCGGCACGAGGTCGTTCTCGTCGTCCTCCTCTTCGCTGACGGCCTCGCTCACCTCGGCACTCACGTACTCAGTGGAATAGCCGAACTCTTCGGCCACTATGTTGATGGTCTCGGCGTCAAGCCGCTGGTTGATTGACACCATTATGCCAATGCTCATGCACGTGCCGATGACCTTGTTGACCGGAACGTTCATCATCGTGGCCAACTCGCTGACAGTGACAAATTCCGTAAGCTTCAGCGTCTTGCTCTCGGCCTGCTCGTGCTGCAGCTCCTCGTTGAGGCGTTCTTGCGCCGCATCGCGCTTCTCGCGGCGGTATTTTGACCCTTTCTTGTTTTGGTTCTTGCTGGTGAGACGCGCCAAGGTTTCCTTTACTTGCCGTGCAACATCCTCCTCGTTCACCTCAAGCGGCTTGCGCTGCGAGCGGTTCTTGCGTCCCTTGTTCTTGCCGCTGCCCTGCTGCTGTACGGCGGGCGGCTGGCCGGCGCGGTTCTTCGGCTTCTTGCCACCACCTCCGGCTTGGTTTGCGGCGGCCTCTATGTCTACCCGCTCCTTGCCTATTCGCACCCTCTTCTTGCGCTCGCCGCCGGTGCGCTGCTGCGCGGCTTTCTCCTCGCGCTCCTTGCGCTTCTCTTCTTTCGATTTCTTCTTGGGGCGCGTGCTTTGGTTGATGGCGTTGAGGTCTATCTTTCCAAGCACATTCACCTTGGGCGCAAGACGTTTCTCAGTCTCCAGCGTAAAGATTTTTGCCTCTGAAGACTGCGGAGTCTCTGTCTCTGCCTGTTGTGGGGCGACAACCGTCTCTGTGGGTTGCGTCTGGGTTGGCGTGGGTTGCTCTTGTTGTTGCGTGGCCTGCACGGTTTCTTCGCGCGTGGCCTGCGGCTGGGCGACAGGCTGTTCGGGAGCCGGCTGCAATGCCTTTGGCTCAGCCTCGGTCGGTTGTTCTTCCTTTGCCGGCGCGGCTGTCGTAACAGCGGCGTCGGCAGGAGCTTCCTTCGGCGCAGGGGCTTTCACGTCCGCTGCGGACTGGGAGGCTGCGGGTTTCATGCCCACGGCGTTGAGATCCATCTTTCCTAAAGGCTTAAACTTCTGACGCCCTGTCAACAAGTCTTCACCCTTAGTGATCCGCCTCTCCGCTTTCTTGTCCTTGGCTTTCCTGGAAAATATCTTTTCTGCTTCGCTCTTTATGTCTTTGTCGCCCTTGAAAGCCTTCACCAACGCCTCATATTGCTCGTCGGAAATCTTGGTGCTCAGGTTGGCGTCGTCTTTTATCTCGCCTAAGTTCTTCTTGCTCTTAAGGAATTCGACAGCCGTCTGGAGACCTATGTTCAGTTCTGTCAATACTTTGTTTAATCTTATGCTCATATATGTTTCTTTCTTCTTAATCCTTAATCCGCAGTGCTCGGCCTCCGGCCTGCCCCAGCCTGCGCCTTTTCCGGATGCCTGCCGACGCAGGAGCGCATCCTCGGATGGCGGACGGCTGCCAGCAAAAGGTTGCCGCGCTGTTTAGTTTTCAAATTCGGCTCGGAGCACGTTTAGCAGGTTTTCCACGGTCTCTTCCTCCAAGTCGGCCTTTTCGATGAGCATCTCCCTCGGCGCGTTGAGCACGGCCTTGGCCGTATCGAGGCCAATGGCCTTGATGGCATCAATCACCCACTGGTCTATCTCGTCTGAGAACTCGTCGAGGCTGACGTCCTCATCGTCCTCGTTTACCACACGGAACACGTCAATGGTGTACTCTGTGAGCATACTGGCCAGCTTTATGTTCATGCCCCCGCGCCCTATGGCGAGCGAGACTTCTTCCGGCTGCAGGTAGACCTCGGCCTTTCGGCTTTCCTCGTCGATGGAGATGCTCGACACCTTGGCAGGGCTGAGGGCGCGCTGTATGAAGAGCTGCACGTTGCTCGAATAGTTTATGACGTCTATGTTTTCGTTGCACAGCTCACGCACGATGCCATGCACGCGGCTGCCTTTGACACCCACGCAGGCTCCAACGGGGTCTATGCGCTCGTCGTAGCTCTCCACAGCCACCTTGGCACGCTCGCCCGGCATACGCGCCACGCGCCGTATGGTGATGAGGCCGTCGCTGATTTCGGGCACCTCGGCTTCGAGCAGGCGCTCGAGGAACACGGGGCTTGTGCGGCTGAGGGTTATGCGGGGATTGTTGTTTTCGTTGTCCACGCGGTGCACCACGGCACGCACGGTCTCGCCCTTGTGGTAAGTGTCAGACGGGATTTGCTCGCTCTTGGGCAGGTGCAACTCGTTGCCCTCGTCATCGATGAGCAACACCTCGCGCCTCCACATTTGGTAGACCTCGGCACTGACGATGGTTCCCACGCGGTCCTTATATTTGTTGTACAGGGAGTCGTGCTCCAGCTCGAGTATCTTCGAGGCCAGCGTCTGCCTGAGGTTGAGGATGGCACGGCGTCCGAATCGGCTGAAGTCCACTTCCTCGCTCACCTCTTCGCCAATCTCGTAGTCAGACTCTATCTTCTGTGCATCGGTGAGCGAAATCTCCTTGTTTTCGTCTTGCACCTCGCCATCGGCCACCACCACGCGGTTGCGGTGTATCTCAAAGTCGCCCTTGTCGGGATTCACTATCACGTCGAAGTTCTCGTCGCTGCCGTAAATCTTGGCTATGACATTGCGGAAGCTCTCTTCCAGCACGCTTACCAACGTGGTCCGGTCGATATTTTTTGTCTCCTTGAACTCCTGAAAGGTCTCTATCATGCTTGGGCCCTTTTCGTCTTTTTTTCTTGCTGCCATGGATTTATTTGAAACTTAATAGATATTTTGTGTATTTTACTTCATTCATGTTGAACGCCTTGTCCACATCCACTATGACCGGGCGCTTCTTGCCTTCCACGCGCTGCTTTTCCTTGACCGTGACCACAAAGTCGCAGCCGTCAACGGCCTTGAGCACGCCTCGCACTTTCTTTCCATCGGCGGTGAGCACCTCCACGTCCTTGCCTATGTAGATGTCGTATTGCCGCGGCACCTTGAAAGGCTGGCCAATGCCGGCCGAGCCCACTTCGAGCTCGTAGTCGTCGAGTTCCTCCCCGAGCCTTGCCTGCAAGTGCCGGCTCAACTCTGCGCAGTCTTCTATCCACACTCCGTCGGCATGGTCTATTTCCACGACAATGCGGTTGTCAGGGGTGATTCTGATGTCCACGAGGAAATACTCATTGTCTTTCAGCCACTCCTCGACGGTTGTCTTAATTATGTTTTGGTCAATCATACATTCTGCCTTATTAAAATAAAATGAGGGGCTTTCGCGAAGCCCCTCATTCCACTGAACGCTGCAAAGGTAATAAAAATTCGCCGCACTTGCAAGAATTACTTAAAGAAAATGCTTTTTAGTCTACGGCTGTTGGAGTCTACATGGCATTTGCTCCACCATGTCACATACACACTTTGCCGGAATCATCTACTTCGCCTATTGTAACTATCTTCTTGAAAGGAATTCCCCTTATAAATGTTTTGCCCTGAAGCAAAACCATTTTCTTTCTTCACTCTCTCAACGATGTCCGTTACCATAGCCCCGAATATTTCATGAAGCAAATCAATACTTGACTTATGGCCTTCTCCTTGTTTGAAATATATTTCTTCTTCGCAGATTAGTTTATCCACCACCAATGGGGCATTGTCGGAATCTTGGGCATCAAGGAATTGTTGAGGGTCAACCTTAAATTCGCTCTTGAAAATTTTTCCTGTCGATTCGTTCTTGGTTTGTTTAGAGACCAACAACCATGTACATATTTCTCGGTGTCGACATAAAAATTCCCGTGTGACCGGTAGATTTTCGACCAGACCCCATCGGGAAAACCGTCATAATCAAATTGGCCGGATATAGTCTGATTTTCACCGCCCGATTTCTTGGATTTCTTTACCTGTCCTATATTCTGTTGTTTTTATCCGGAACAGTTCACCTGCACTTACATCCTTCAGCACTCCTTCCATATTGCCATCTACATAATTAATCACAACAGAAGAATGCTCATGCACGATGCCTCCGTTTTCCGCTTTATATTTATATTTCCATTTTCCGTCTTCTATGTTGTTCCTATAGTTCCCGGATACGTGATATATTTGGACATATGACGCATGCATACCATTTTCCGCACCTACTCCTCCGACTTTTCTATAGAAAGTGAACTTGCCGTGCTTTACACGTTCTTCATTCTCATTCATAATAGGTGTAAGTGGCTTTCCCGCCTTCATACAGCCAGCTGTAAGTCTTCAATGTTTGGGACATATCCGTTTTTCTTGTCCCGAAAGCAAATATTTTCGAAATAATATTTCCCATAATTACTAAATTAATTGTCGCAGATGTCATTGCCAATCCTGCTGCATGGCCACATTGTTTGCTTAATCTTTTTCTTTTATATTGACTCCCTCTTTTTCGCGGATACAGTCCAACCCCAAAGGCCGATGCAACCGGCCATCATCCGGCTGCCCATTATCCCGGCGTTGCATACAAAGCAAAAAAACGAACAGGCGGGTTTCACGGTAGTCAGTCTGTAACTGGACGCTGCTTGAAGCGCATCACCCATCTCTTTCCATT
This sequence comes from uncultured Prevotella sp., assembly GCA_964554115.1. Classification (GTDB taxonomy): domain Bacteria; phylum Bacteroidota; class Bacteroidia; order Bacteroidales; family Bacteroidaceae; genus Prevotella. The sequence continues at coordinate 225 of CAZKMT010000087.1, read as the reverse complement.
TGGAATCATAAAGGACTTCCAATTGTTCACGCCATTTCATGTTTGTTACCTATTGCGCCTGCAGACCCTAAACAGACTGATTCATGTGAAAAGAGGAGCATACGCACAAAAAACGTGGAGCCAGTCTGCCGCTCGTTCCACGATAGAAAGGCCTTCGCATTGCCCGACAAGTCGAAACGAGCAACGCTGAAAGCCCCACGCCGATGTAAGTATATAGTTACACTC
>CAZKMT010000086.1:0-6888 GCA_964554115.1 uncultured Prevotella sp. | reverse complement strand
TCATTCTCATACCTACAATTGCATGGAACTTGTGGAGCACCTCATGGTGTGTCGTTTTCATTTCAACTGTGCGCTGCTGCAATGATATTGTTATCAAGACCCTTTCGGAACCAAGGTTCTTTAAACGTTTGCATGCCTAAAGTGGATAGTTCCGAATATATTTTGTTGTGTAATCTTATTGGGACATTCATGTGGTTGGTTCGAGGCCATATTGTTCTTATGCATCTTTATATGACGTGTTGACGTCATGTTTTTCTTGCATTCTGTTACTTTTGAAAGTTTTTTACTTATAATCTCGTATGTGTGCAGCATTTAATTGAAGATTTTTTTGCATGTCAAATTAAAAAAGACTAACTTTGCGCCTAATTATCCAATAAACAATACGAACACTAACATGAAGCATCAGTTGAGAAGTGCCGTATGCACCGAGGGTCGCCGAATGGCGGGAGCGCGCGCCTTGTGGGTGGCAGCGGGAATGAAACGCGAACAATTCGGCAAACCAATAATAGCCATCGTAAATTCGTTCACGCAGTTTGTGCCCGGACACACGCACCTGCACGAAATCGGGCAGACGGTGAAAAGTGAAATCGAGGCTTTGGGTTGTTATGCTGCCGAGTTCAACACGATAGCCATTGATGATGGCATAGCCATGGGACACGATGGGATGTTGTACTCATTGCCCAGCCGTGACATCATTGCCGATTCGGTGGAGTACATGGTCAACGCACACAAGGCTGACGCAATGATTTGCATATCCAATTGCGACAAGGTGACTCCTGGAATGCTCATGGCAGCCATGCGGCTGAACATTCCGACAGTGTTCTGTTCGGGTGGCCCGATGGAAGCGGGGCAGTGGCGCGGCGAAAACGCTGACTTGATAACGGCAATGGTCAAAGGCGCAGACCCGACGGTAAGCGATGAGGAACTGGCGGAGATAGAGGGATGCGCCTGCCCGGGATGCGGTAGTTGCTCGGGCATGTTCACCGCCAACTCAATGAATGCACTTACTGAGGCCATAGGGTTGTCGCTACCCGGTAACGGCACAATACCGGCAACGCACAAAAACCGCATACGACTATTCCGTGATGCCGCGCGGCAGGTGGTGGAAAATGCTTTCGCATATTATATGGATGGCGATGAAAGCGTGCTTCCGCGCAACATCGCCACAAGGAATGCTTTCATGAACGCCATGACCCTTGACATTGCCATGGGCGGCAGCACCAACACGGTGCTCCACTTGTTGGCTGTGGCGCAGGAAGCGGGAGCAGACTTCACCATGAGAGACATTGATGCACTAAGCCGTAGGGTGCCATGTTTGTGCAAACTGTCACCCAACACACAAAAATACAGTGTGCAAGAGTGCGGACGAGCCGGTGGCATACTCGGCATAATGAACGAACTGGCCAAGGCCGGTCTCACAGACGGTTCTACCATCCGCGTTGACAGACATACGCTTGGCGAGCAAATGGCACGCTACGACATAACGAAAGACGAGGTTGACGCGGAGGCAGCGCGCATCTACGGCAGTGCTCCGGGACGTGTGTTCTCCACTACCATGGGCAGCCAAGATGCTTGTTGGGAGACACTTGACACGGACCGTGTGGGTGGGTGCATACGCGACATGGCTCATGCCTATACCAAAGACGGTGGAATTGCGGTGCTCTTCGGCAACATAGCAAAAGACGGATGCGTGGTGAAGACGGCCGGCGTGGACGAAAGTCTATGGCACTTTGCCGGCCCGGCGCGCGTGTTTGATTCACAAGAAGATGCCTGCGATGCCATCCTCGGGGGGAAGGTGAAGAGTGGCGACTGTGTAGTGATAACCAATGAGGGGCCGAAGGGAGGGCCTGGGATGCAAGAAATGCTTTATCCGACATCTTACCTCAAGAGTATGCACTTGGGAAAAGAGTGCGCATTGATTACAGACGGACGCTTCTCGGGCGGCACAAGCGGTCTCAGCATAGGCCACATATCGCCCGAGGCCGCTGCCGGAGGAAACATCGGGAAGATTGTCGATGGCGACATAATAGAGATAGACATACCCAGTCGAAGCATCAACGCAATGGTTGACAATGAAGAACTGGAAGCCCGACCACAACGGCCGCTGACACGCAATCGCACTGTGTCAAAGGCTTTGCGCGCCTACGCACAGAGCGTGAGCTCTGCCGACAAGGGCGGCGTGAGGGTCGTGAAAGACTGACGGCGCACCCGTTGCAGCCTGCACAGGCAGAACGTAAAGAGGCAGTGCCACCTCAGTTTGGCGCATTTTGGGCATAACGAGGATATTAGTGGCCTACTGGCCACACAAACAGTGGAAGCTGTTCCCCGGTGATGCCTCTCCATACCATTGACAAAACGGAAATTATTATGCAACAAGAAAAAATGTCCGGAGGAGAAATCCTTATAAGGGCTCTCATCGAAGAGGGCGTGAATACCATTTTCGGATATCCCGGAGGGTCGATAATGCCCGTGTTTGATGTGCTTTACGATTATACGAGAGGCGAAAAGAAAGCTTTTGACCACATATTGGTGCGCCATGAACAGTCTGCCGCGCACGCCGCCGAGGGCTATGCCCGCGTTAGTGGCGAGGTGGGAGTGTGCTTAGTGACCAGCGGTCCGGGAGCCACCAATACTCTGACCGGTGTCGCCGATGCGATGTTAGACTCCACGCCTATAGTGGTCATAGCCGGACAAGTGGGCATCGGGGCACTGGGAACCGACGCATTCCAGGAAGTTGACCTCGTCGGTGTGGCTCAACCAATATCCAAGTGGAGTTATCAGATTCGGAGGCCGGAGGATGTTGCGTGGGCCGTGAGCAGGGCTTTCTATATAGCCCGTTCCGGAAGACCGGGCCCTGTAGTGCTTGATTTTCCGAAAAATGCACAGACAGGCATGGCCGAATGGAAGCCGGTGCATGTGAATTTCGTGAGAAGCTACGTGCCATATCCGTCGCCCGATGCGGCCAGCATCGCTGCCGCGGCCGAACTGATTAATTCCGCAAAGCGGCCTTTGGCTCTTGTGGGGCATGGAGTCGAGCTGGGAAACGCGCACAACGAGCTGCTCGAATTAATCGAGAAGGCGGACATACCTGCGGCACGCACGTTGATGGGGCTTTCTGCCTTGCCAACAGGCCATCCGCTGAACATGGGCATGCTTGGCATGCACGGTAACTATGCGCCTAACATAAAGGAACAGGAATGCGATGTGCTTATAGCCATAGGGATGCGCTTCAGTGACCGTGTTACCGGACTGTTGGCATCGTATGCAAGGCAAGCAAAGGTCATACACATTGATATCGACCAGTCGGAAATAAACAAAAACGTAAAAGTAGATGTGGCAGTGGTGGGCGACTGCAAGGTTACGCTGCCTGCCATCACTCGAAATATAAATAAGAACTGTCACAGGGAATGGCGCGATTCGTTCATCCCTCTTTACGAGGCAGAGTACGAAAAAGTCATTCGTCCGGCTTTGTACCCCACCGAAGGCCCGCTGCTTATGGGCGAAGTGGTAAACGCTGTGGCCGAGGCCACTCGTGGCGAGGCAGTGCTCGTCACCGATGTGGGGCAAAATCAGATGTTTGCCGGTCGCTACTTCAAGTACCACCACAAGCGTTCGATAGTGACCAGCGGCGGGCTTGGCACTATGGGGTTTGCGTTGCCTGCGGCCATCGGTGCCACTTTCGGTGCCCAAGGACGCACCGTATGCATGTTTACGGGTGATGGAGGATTCCAGATGAGCATCCATGAACTGGGCACAATCATGGAGCAACAGGCACCAGTAAAAATGATAATGCTGGACAACAATTATCTCGGCAATGTGAGGCAATGGCAAGATATGTTCTTCGAGGGGAGGAAATCGTTCACACGGATGATGAATCCCGACTATGGAAAAGTGGCCGGAGCTTATGCCATACCGCACGTTTTAGTGTCTGACCGAAGCCAGCTGCACGATGCCGTAGAGCTTATGTTGGGTACGCCGGGACCATTCTTAATGGAGTGTTTGGTGAAAGAAGAAGACAATGTGCTGCCAATGATTCCTCCGGGAAATAGCGTTGACGAGATGTTGCTGGAATTAAATTTGTAGGAAATGGAAGAAAAGAAGTTATACACGCTGTTGGTCTATTCGGAAAATCTGGCCGGAATACTGAATCAGATCACCGCCGTATTCACGCGGCGGCAGGTAAACATTGAGAGTCTCAACGTGTCAGCATCAAACATTGATGGACTGCACAAGTATACGATAACGGCGTGGAGCGACGAAGACCAGATAGAGAAGATAACAAAACAGATAGAGAAGAAGATAGAAGTGGTTATGGCCCGGCATTATACGGATGAAGAACTGTTCATCCGTGAGACCGGGCTTTACAAGCTGTCAACGGAAATAGTGATGGCAAACCCGGAAATATCGCGCACCATCCGTCGGCACGACGCCAATATCACCGAAGTGAATCCCACTTATGTCATAGTGATGAAAAGCGGGGTAACGGAAGAAATCAAGAAGCTCTACGCGGCACTTAACGATTATGGATGCGTGCTCCAATACACACGTTCGGGTCGAATAGCCGTCACGCGAAGCAAGCAAGAGGAGGTGAGCAAGTTCATCGAGATGCGTGAAATGAGCCACGCCGTCATTTCACCTCAATGACACGGTCATTGCAAAAACCGTCAATGACACAACAAGAATGGACAAGATTGGAAAATATCAGTTCTTGGCTGAGCCGTTCCACTGTGACTTCTCGCATCGTATCTTCATGTCGCACATGGGCAACCACATGCTGAATGCCGCCGACTTTCACTCCCACGAGCGCGGGTTCGGCATGGCGTACTTAAACACGTTGCATAAGACATGGGTGCTGTCGCGCTTTGCCGTGGAAATGGAAGAGATGCCGTTGCAATACACGAAGTTTTTTGTGGAGACTTGGGTTGAGAGTGCCATGAAGTATTTCACTGACAGGAATTTCCGTATTGCCGACCAAACGGGACGCACATTGGGTTACGGACGGAGCGTATGGGCGATGATTGACACCGACACAAGGCAGCCACAAGACTTGACGGCCATACGTGACGGGGAGATAACAGAATGGGTGGAAATAGGCAAGGAGTGCCCCATCGAGAGGCCATCGCGTGTGAAAATTCCCATGAATGCGGAATGCGTGCGTACTATTGACACATATTATAGCGATATGGACATAAACGGACACGTAAATTCAGTGAAATATCTGGAACACGTGCTTGACTTGTTCGATGTCAACTGGCACAAGACCCACCGCATAAAACGGTTTGACATGGCATACGTGGCAGAAAGCCACAGCGGTGACCGACTGTCATTTCGTATGGCACAAATTGACGGCAATGAATATTGCGTGTGTATATCCAAGTGTGCAGATATGGCAACAGACGAACCGGAAGTCTGCCGTTGCAAAGTTAAATTCATAAATATATGACACGATTTTTGGTGTTTCCGTTTTAATTTTATATTTTTGCAAACTGAAAACGAGTATATTACAACTCATGACAATTGGCAGCCGACTATGGGCTGCAAACTAAAACTATTACGATTATGGCTGAAATGAATTTCGGTGGCGTGACAGAAACGGTAGTCACAAACAAAGAGTTCTCGCTGGAAAAAGCCCGCGAAGTGTTGAAAAACGAAACAATAGCCGTGATTGGCTATGGCATACAGGGACCAGGCCAGGCATGTAACCTGCGCGACAATGGCTTCAACGTAATCGTGGGGCAACGCGAAGGCAAGACATACGACAAGGCTGTGGCCGATGGATGGGTGCCTGGCAAGACATTGTTCTCAATAGAAGAGGCTGCCGAGAGGGGCACCATCATTTGCATGTTGCTCTCTGATGCCGGGCAAATACAGGTATGGCCATCTGTAAAGAAATATCTTACGGCAGGCAAGGCTCTGTATTACTCGCATGGGTTCGCTATCACATGGAACGACCGTACAGGTGTGGTTCCACCTGAAGACATAGACGTGATAATGGTGGCTCCCAAGGGTTCCGGCACATCGCTGCGCACAATGTTTCTTGAGGGGCGCGGTCTCAATTGTTCGTATGCCGTGTACCAAGATGCCACGGGCAAGGCTGAGGAAAAGACCATAGCTTTCGGCATAGGCATAGGAGCCGGCTATCTGTTCAAGACCACGTTCCAGCGCGAAGCTACCAGTGATCTCACAGGAGAACGCGGCTCGCTGATGGGGGCTATCGAGGGACTTCTTGAAGCACAGTATGAGGTGCTCCGCGAAAATGGACACTCGCCATCCGAAGCGTTCAACGAGACGGTGGAGGAACTGACACAGAGTCTTATGCCTCTGTTCGCACAGAAAGGCATGGACTGGATGTATGCTAATTGTTCTACGACTGCGCAACGTGGCGCGCTCGACTGGGCACCGCGTTTCCGCGATGCCATAAAGCCGGTGATGGAATGGCTATACTATTCCGTAAAGACCGGAAATGAAGCGCAGATTTCGATTGACAGCAACTCAAAGCCGGATTATCGCGATGGCTTGAACAAAGAACTGGCGGCCATGCGCAACATGGAGATGTGGCAGGCAGCCGAAACTGTACGCAAACTGCGCCCGGAGAGCGATCAGGACTGACAATGCGGTGAAACAATGGCATTGAGGAAGAAATGTATTGAACGATATTCTTCCGCAATAAAATGATTAATGGATGGCCGCATGACCAGTATGTGTGACTAATCAATATTGACAGGCGGTCTCAAAATAGAATTGGATTACACCCCAAAAGTTAAACATAAAGCTTTTGGGGTGTAATGTGTTTATGAACTATGGGTTTGACCACCCGTCTTGAGCTTGTACAGAATGGCGTTTACCATTTCAATGAGGCAACTTTGAGAGGCATAACCACGTTTTGCA
>CAZKMT010000085.1:0-7190 GCA_964554115.1 uncultured Prevotella sp. | reverse complement strand
CGGGATGCACGCCCACCTGTGCCGACATGCCCACAATCAGTGGCCGGATGTAGAGAGTGGCCCCGCTCTCGTATGTCGGGATGTAGTCCTGGTTCAGGCGGACCACTTTCGTTACCATCTCTTCAAACAGTTCAGTGGGCACTTCGGGCATCATTATGCCGCGGCACGTGCTCTGCAGGCGCGCCGCATTCTCGTCCATGCGGAACACCCGCACCTTGCCGTCGGGGCAGCGGTATGCTTTCAGCCCCTCGAAAGCTTCCTGCCCATAGTGCAGGCAGGTGGCGGCCATGTGCATTTTTATGTGCTCGTCGGAGCAGATTTCTATCTCGCCCCATTTGCCTTCGCGGTAATAGCAACGCACGTTGTAGTTTGTTGTCACGTAACCGAACGACAAACTTGCCCAGTCTAAGTTTTTCATACGCTTTTGTTTTGACGTTTATGGTTTCTGAAGATAATGGCAAAGATACTCAAAATATTGCGTGTAGGCAAGAAACGAGGTGCAAAAAACATTGCGGCGTGGCGTTTTTGCGCGCCTCCGCGGCTTGGCGCGCCTCATTGCTCCTGCTTGTCGAGTATCTTTTTTATTTCTTCGTCGGTCTTGGTCAGCTTGTCCTTGCAGTATTTTATCAGCAGCTGTGCCCTCTTGAGCTGTTCGGCCAGCGTGTCGATGTCGGGCTCGCCGCTTTCCATCCGCGCCACTATCTGTTCGAGTTCGCGCATGGCCTCTTCGTATTTCATGCCTTTTGCCATATTATCCTTGATTTTATGATGCCTTTCTCAAGCCTGGTCTCTATCTCGTCGCCGACTTTCAACAAGGCGGCGTCGCGCACGGCGCGCCCCTCGCGCAGCGTTATGCTGTAGCCTCGGCGCAGCAGTAGTGCCGGGTCGAGTGCCTTTGCGCGTTGTTCGGCCATCTCTACGCGGTGGCGTTCGGCGGCCATTGCCCGCTTGGCGGCGGGCGCGATGGCCTGTTGCAGCAGGTCTGTGCGGTGGCGGCAGTCGCCCATGCGCCGTGTGGCTGCCGCCAGCAGGCGTGTCGCGATGATGTCGAGCGTGGTCGTGTTGCGGGTCTTCACCACATTGAACAGCGTCGGTATGCGCTCCGCCATAAGTGCCACGTGTTGCCTTTCGGAGCGCAGCGCGGCGCTCACCTGCAGGGCTATTCGGTGGCGGCAGTCGTCGATGTGCTCGTCGATGGCGTGCAGGTGGCTCACGAGGAATGCCGCCGCGGCGGTCGGTGTCTTAACCCTCGTGTGCGAAACCATGTCGAGTATTGACTCGTCGCGGTCGTGCCCAATGCCCGTGATGACGGGCAGCGGGAAGTTGGCCACGTTCTCCGCCAGCGCGAGAGAGTCGAATCCCGACATGTCGCTCGTGGCACCCCCGCCCCTGATTATCACCACGCAATCGAAGTCCCCGGCCTCGGCGTAGATGCGGTTGAGGGCGGCTATCACGCTCCGCTCCACCTGTTCGCCTTGCATCGCGGCCTCGAACAGGCGCGTGGCGAAGCGGTAGCCGTATTCGTTGTCGGCCAACTGGTTGCGGAAGTCGCCATAGCCGGCCGCCGTGGCACTCGATATTACGGCTATGCGTTGCGCGAACAGCGGCATGGGCAGCTCCTTGTTGAGTTCCATCACGCCCTCTTCCTTTAGCCGGCGTATTATTTCGAGCCGCTTGCGGGCCATGTCGCCGAGTGTGTAAGTGGGGTCGATGTCGGTCACTATCCATGAAAAGCCATAGGCCTCGTGGAACTGTGCGTACACGCGCAGCATCACTTTCATGCCCGGGTGGAGCGTTTGTCCGGTGGATTTCTCGAAGAGAGGGCGCAACGCCGACCACTTGTCGCGCCAGCACTTGGCCGAGGCGCGGGCCACGGGCGTGGCTCCGTCGGCGGCTTTCTGCACCAGTTCCATGTAGCAATGGCCGCGCGACTCGCGGGCTTCCGACAGCTCGGCCTCCACCCAGTAGTCGCCGCGCAGCGTCGTTTCGATTACGCTGCGCACAAGGCCGTTCAGTTCCAGCAGTGTCAGTGCGTTCTTTCTTCCTGTCATAATCGTTGCCTTTGCTTGCGGCATGGCTTGTGGCTGCGTGGTGTGGCGCAGTGTTTGGCCGATGGCGTGTGCCATGCAAAAATACGAATAAATTCGCAAGGCTGTGCCGCCATGCTGAAAAAACTTTACTACGAGGCTTGCGAGAATGGCGTGTCGGTGGCAAAACAGCTTGTCGGACACAAATCCGCGCAGAACGGGCGTGCATCTGCAAGAGACTGGCAGCGTGGATGTTGGGTGGCGTAGCAGCTGCGGTGTGCAACCGCTGCGGCCTTTGTGGTTTGCGATTCGGGCCGTTTCGCGTTGCGAAATGCACCACTTTGGAGCGCGAAACGGCCTGTTTTAGTGTGCGTTTTGGTGCATGTCGCATCGCGAAACATGCCGGATGGGAGGCGTGTCTGGGCAATTTTGCGTTAACGGACGTGAAATTTTGCGGCTTTTCCGGTCTGTCGTGTCCTCTGTCCGCCTCCGTTTTTCTCTATTTCGTCACTTTTCCCGAAGCGTTTTTCTGTCATAAATATTTACATTCGCCCGGTTGTCAGCGCGTTGTCGCTCCGCAGGCGACGGATGTATTTTCTAACAGCGACGAGCATCGGGCGTAGTCAATGCCGATGAAGTCGCTGACCACGAGGTCGCAGTAAGGCTCTATGGCCTCGGCGGTGTTGGTCGTTGCCAGGCCAACCACGGCCATCATTGCCGCCCGTCCGGCTTTCAGGCCGTTGAAGCTGTCTTCAAACACTATGCACTCGCCGGGCTTGGCTCCAAACCTCGAGGCCGCTTTCAGGTAGCAGTCGGGTGCGGGCTTGCTGCTCTCGAAGTCCTCGGCGGTGAGTATTTCGTCGAACAGCGTCTTGAGCTCAGGCCGCTTGCTGTACACGTTGGCCATCTTGGCGCGGTTTGAACTGGTGACCACGGCAGTGCCGACGCCATTGCCGCGCAGGGCGGCCACGAAGCTTTCGAAGCCTGCCACGTAGCTGAACGCCATGCTTTTCTCAAACTCGTCGAGGCGCGCGGTGACGGTGTCTCGCAGCGGTTCAAGGTTGCCGCTGAAGTAGCGGTCGTAGATTTGCGTGAGTGTCTGCCCCTTTATTTCGCGTTCGAGGTGCGGGGTCTCCGGGTGGAACTCCCTGCATTGCTCTCCCCAGAACGCCGTGTATTGCGGCTCTGTGTCAAAGACTACGCCGTCGAGGTCGAAGAGTGCGGCTTTGAAAAGATTTTCCATGTGTTGCGTTTTTGCCTGCAAAAGTACGCATAAAAAACAATAAACATGCAGTTTGCGGGCGCAATGTTTTCTCGGCGCGACCGTTGGCGGCGTGCCGCAGGCATGCCGCCATGCGCGTGACGGCTCTTGCCGGGACAGCCGTTCAGTCACGGTGTATCCATGACAGCAGGCCGTTTATCCACCTCACCGACACCCGGAACCAGCGATACGTACTCACCGGCTTGCCCCCGAACTGGAGTATGAACTCCCGGTAGGGGTTTTTTCGGAACGGAAGTCCTACGTCCATGAATATTATGTGGCGGTAGCCGTGGCTGTGTGCGTACTTTATGGCTTGCCACACGGTGACAGTGCTCGGGTGGAGCATTGCATAGGTTTTGCGCAGGGAGGCCGTGTGCCATAGGTAAGCGTCGCTGCCGGAGAACACGCACGAGCAGCACCCTATCGCCTTGCCCTTGTATTTGGTGAGGAACAGCTTCCCGGTGCCCGTGACCATCAGCTGCCTGAAGAAGGCGATGTCGGGGATGTAGCGTTTGGGCTTCAGTCTGTTGTGCTTCCTTAGCAGCCGGGCGAACTCCTCCAACCCGGCCTCGTCGGCCACTTCTTCCGTATCCACTTCTTTCCGCCTGGCGCGCTCTATGTGCTTGCTCGGCCTGCTGCCGAGCCTCTCTTCCGGTGTCCTGCTGTGCAGCGAGTTGCGTATGCTGAGCCAGTGCATGGGGAAATAGCCGCACTTGCGGAAGCATCCGTATCCGAACATCTTCTCGTGCAGGTGGCTGAACTCTATGTACAGCACTCTGCCTTGCAGCTTCTTGGTGAGCGCGAGGAGCATCTTCTTGAACAGTTCTTTCCTCGGCAGGCTGCTGTCGGCATATTCGCCCTCGCCCATCACCATGCAGTGGATGTACAGGAATGGCGGAAACAGCGATGTGCGATACCTCACCACGCCTAACATGTGGCTCACCACGCGCCCGTCGGGGGTGCATACGGCCACCATGTAAGGCTTCATCCGCGGCGTCTGCTCGAATATGCGGAAGAGCGTTTCGCTGTGGAAGAAGTCGTCGCAGCGCATGGATGGCAGTGCGTCGTGGCTCTCACATATTATGGTGTGCAGGCTTATCATACCGCAAAAATAACAAATATATTTAAAAAACGCACGGTGAAAGGCTGTTTTCCGGCTGCGAATCCTTAACTTTGTGAAGAAAATCAGCCCCGGTTTCTGTGCCTTGGCGGCTTTCATGACAAGTGTGAATGGCCGCTGCGGGGAGTGTCAGGCGATGTTTGCTGACCTCATAGAGTCGCCGTGGGTCATGTTTACAACCAAAAAAGACAATATGAAGATAGTATTGATAGGTGCCGGACGGCTGGCGCTGCACCTTGGCTGTGCCTTGCATTCCGCCGGACACGACATCGTGCAGGTGTACAGCCGCACGGACGCTTCGGCGCGGCAGGTGGCCTTGGCCGTTGGAGGCACTCCGGTCACCGACCTCGGGGCGTTGAGCGACGATGCCGATGTGTATGTGATGGCTGTCAAGGATTCGGCAATGCCCGAGCTGATACCTCTGGCGTGCAAGGGTAGGGAGCAAAAGGTGTTTGTCCACACGGCGGGAAGCCTGCCGCTCGATGTGTTCCGGGGCATGGCGTTGCACTATGCCGTGCTGTATCCGCTCCAGACGTTCAGCAAGGAGCGCGACGTTGACTTTGTTTCCGTGCCATGCCTGTTGGAGGCCAACGATGCCCATGCGGCCGCTGTGGTGCGCACTTTGGCCACCGACGTGAGCCATGTCGTGATGGATATGGATTCGGAAAATCGCCGCTACGTACACTTGGCGGCGGTATTTGCGTGCAACTTCACGAACCATTGCTATGCGCTTGCCGCCGACATGATGGAGAGGTGCGGAGTGCCGTTCGACTTGCTGTTGCCGCTTATCGACGAGACGGCGGCCAAGGTGCACGGCATGAAGCCCGCCGACGCGCAGACGGGTCCCGCCGTCCGCTACGACGAAAACGTGATGAGGAAGCATGGAAGGCTGCTCGCCGGCAATCCTCTCGCCAAGGAAATATACGACAGGATGAGCGTGAGCATACACAAAAAGAGCATTGGCGGATGATAAACTACGACTTGTCGAAGATAAAGTGCGTGATATTCGACGTGGACGGGGTGCTTAGCAGGGATACCATACCGCTGCATCCTGGGGGTGAACCCATGCGCACGGTGAACATAAAGGACGGATATGCCATACAACTGGCCATGAAGGTGGGGTTGCGCATAGCCATAATGACCGGCGGCGACACCGAGAGCATAGTGAAGCGATACCGCCATCTGGGCGTGGAAGACATCTTCATGAAGTGCGCGGTGAAGTTGGAGGCCTATGAGGTTTTTCTGAAACGCCATGCCTTGAGCGATGACGAGGTGATGTACATGGGCGATGACATTCCCGACTATGAGGTGATGCGCCGCTGCGGATGCCCCGTGTGCCCGGCGGATGCCTGTCCCGACATAAAGGCCATAAGCATATATGTGAGCGGAGCGCGCGGCGGTTGCGGCTGTGCCCGCGATGTGATAGAGCAAGTGTTGCGTGCCAGTGGCAAGTGGCTAGCGTCCGCGAAGGCCTTTGGCTGGTGACGCAGGCCAGTCGCTGTGGCCGTGGCGGGATGCCTGCACCTGTTTCCGACAGGCCGTTTCGGTGTCGGACGTGCCGCCTTTTGGTCGCGCCGCGCGTGGTAGGCGGCCAACATTATTATGGACATTACCTATATATGTAAGGAGAATATTATGTTTGAAGACTTTGGTTACAACGTCATCTTGGCGAGCAATTCGCCAAGACGCAAGGAACTTTTGGCCGGGTTGGGGCTCAAGTTTGAGGTGCGTGTGACGCCGGGCATAGACGAGAGCTATCCCGAGGGGCTGCCCGTCCACGACATACCGCTTTACATTTCGGCCATGAAGGCGGAAGCCAACCGTCAGCAGTTGGGCGAACGCGACCTGCTCATCACCGCCGACACGGTGGTTGTATGCGGAGGCAAGGTGCTGGGCAAGCCTGCCGACAGCGGCGAGGCCTGCGCCATGTTGCGGCTGTTGAGCGGCAAGGCTCATCAGGTAGTCACCGGCGTGTGCCTGACCACGGTGGCATCTCAACGCAAGTTTGCCGTTGTCACCGATGTGACGTTCAAGGAACTCAGCCAAGACGAAATCGATTATTACGTGACAAACTACCGTCCGTATGACAAAGCCGGCGCTTATGGAATCCAGGAATGGATAGGCTATGTTGGCGTTACCGGCATACGCGGAAGTTTTTTCAACGTGATGGGATTGCCGGTGCAACGCCTTTACAGTGAGCTTTTGTTGCTTAAAAAGGAATAAAATGCAATTATTAGGATTAAAAAAGCCAAATTTGTGAATAAAAGTAGCTGTAAATGTTTGGATGTTTGAGAAGAATGTCGTATCTTTGTACTCGACAACTAGTAATTTTAATCTATATTTATCATTTTCCTGGAAGTAACGTAGCTGTGAAGCTGCGTTACTTTTATTTTATGGGTTTCCATTGTGGAGGACGCGCCGTGGGCCATTGCGGAATCTGACGGGGCAGCGGGAAGCATGCGGTTGGCAATGTCGCCTGATGGCGTTTTTTGTGTTAAACGGCGAAAAAACATGCTTTTTGTGGGATGCATTGCCAAAAAATCACTATATTTGGGCAGGCAATCGCGACATGCCGTGGCGGTGCGAAGGCATCGGTGACGTGTGCGCGACGTGCCGTAAACCAAAGATACAAGCCTAACTGTTAAAATCCAGAGTATTATGAAAATCGGTATTCCAAAAGAAATCAAGGACAATGAGAACCGGGTGGGCATGACACCGGCGGGCGTCGCAGAGTTGGTGGCTCACGGCCACGAAGTGAGTGTGCAGCATTTGGCGGGCGAAA
>CAZKMT010000084.1:0-7255 GCA_964554115.1 uncultured Prevotella sp. | reverse complement strand
TGCGCCAGTTGTGGCCGTGCAGCCGCGTGCATTTGCTCTCGTAGTCGAGGCTCAGACAGTGGCTCGCGGATATTTCGAGAGTCTTTTTTATGTAGTACATTGTCTGTCGTTTGGTTGTCTTTGTTTTCCTGTGTGTGCGCTTGGCGGTGTGCTTCGCGCGGCTTTTATGTTATTATGTCGCTCCCGATTCGCCTCGCCAAGATGTCGCGCAGCTGTTGTGTGTCTTTGTATTCCTGCATCAGTTGCTTCACTTTGTCCATGTCGGAGCCTGCTTCGCGCAGCTGCCTCTGCAAGTCTTTCAGTCGGTTTTGCGTTATGTCCATGCGCAAGTCGAGCACGAGATGGGTGATGCGTTGCCGCAAGATGTCCATGTTGTGCTTCATTTGCATGCTCCGGCTGAGCCGGTATGGACTTATGGCGAGCTGTCCTGCCAGTGTGCTGATGTCTATGTCGGGGTGGTGAATGAAGTAGTTCTCCGAGTTGAATCCCTCTTCGCCGCAGTGTTCCACGGCTTCTGCCAATATGCGGTTGTATGTTTCGTTGCTGAATTGAATGCCGTCTTGCGCGAGGTCGTAGTCGATGTATTGTGCCACGGACAGGTTGACGGTCTGCCCGTCTTCCGTTTCCAGCCCCTCGAAGATGGTCTCTTCGCCGTGGCGTATCACCTCGCTGATGAGCATCCGCTCCACTTTGCCCGCCTGTTCGGTCGCCGTATGCAGTCCGATGGGCGTTGGCTGCGGTTCGGTTGCGCCCGTTTCGCGTTCGTGTCGGCGCTCCTCGCGTTCGGCTTCCTTGGCTTTTGCCTCCTTTTCCCCGCTTATGAACTTGTTCATTGTGGCTATGAGCGTGCGCTCGTTCATTTGCAGTCGCGTGGCGCACTCGTGCAGATAGGTGTCGCGGGTTATCTGGTCGGGAATGACGGATATGCTCTTCACTATGCTGCTTATGGCCTCCGAACGTTTCACCGGGTCGGTGACGCCGCGCAGCATCAGCCCGGTCTTGAACTCCATGAAGTCCGTCTGGTGGCTCTCTATGTAGTTGCGGAAATCCTCGGATGTGTGCTTTCGCGCGAAGCTGTCGGGGTCGTCGCCATCGGGGAAGAGCAGCACCTTGATGTTCATTCCCTCGGACAGCAGCATGTCGGTGCCGCGCATGGCGGCATGGATGCCCGCCTCGTCGCCGTCATACAGCAACACTATGTTGGGCGTGAAGCGGCGCAGGAGGCGTATCTGGTGCGTGCTCAGGGCCGTGCCGGAGTTTGCCACCACGTTCTCTATGCCGCATTGGTGCATTGATATTACGTCGGTGTAGCCCTCGACCATGAACACTCGGTCTTCTTTCACTATGCTTTTCTTGGCTTGGTAGATGCCGTAAAGCTCGTGGTCCTTGTGGTATATGTCGGAGTCGGGCGAGTTTACGTACTTCTGTTGCACGCCCTTGGTGCGCGAGTCGAGCAGCCGTCCGCCGAATGCCACCACCTTGCCGCTTACGTTTATCCACGGAAATATCACGCGACCGGCGTAGCGATCCACCAGTTCGCCGTTGTCTTTCTTGTAGCAGAGGCCGGTCTTTATGATGAAATCTTCCTTGAATCCCTTTGCGAGGGCGGTGGAAGAGAGCGCGTTGCGGCGTTGCAACGCGAAGCCGAGCTTGAATTTTTTGATGATGTCGTCGCGGAAACCACGGTTGCGGAAATACTGTTTGCCGATGGCGATGCCGTCGGGGTCGTTGTCCAGCACGTCCTGAAAATATCCCATTGCCCACTCGTTGACGATAAACATGCTCTCGCGCTCGCTTTGCTCGCGCTTCTCTTCGTCGCTCAGTTCGCGCTCCTTTATCTCTATGTTGTACTTGCGCGCGAGCCAGCGCAGAGCTTCTATGTAGGTTATCTGTTCGTGCTCCATGACGAAGTGGACGGCGTTGCCGCCCTTGCCACAGGCGAAGCACTTGCATACGCCCTTGGCCGGCGATACGTAGAACGAGGGCGTCTTGTCATCGTGAAAGGGGCACAGGCCGACATAGTTGACCCCGCGCTTGCGCAGGGTGACAAACTCCGACACCACGTCCACTATCTCTGTGGCGTCGAATATTCGCTCCACTGTGGCTCTGTCTATCATGGTGGGAGAATTTGGTTTTTGGTCGGAAGCTCCGGACCGGGGATTGGCATGTCTCGCACGATAATCCCCGGTCAGAAGCTTCCGGTTCAAAAGTCTTTCAGGCAGTTTGCCAATGGACTGTTGATGTCGCGCAACCCTTTCGCCACACTCTTGGCATTGGTCTGCGCACCGAGCAGCGATGTATGGGTGTGGTCTTTGCAGTAGTACTTCATGGCGTTGTCCTTGCTGCCGCACTCCTTGTCGAGGAAGTCGGCGGTGATGTTGTGTACATCGACGAACTCAACGCCCGTCTCCTCGGCCACCTCGCGGTACCACTTGCCGTAGGTGTCGTTGCGCCGTTCAATCTTTCCGCCCGGCCACTCGTTGCGCGGAGTGAGCGAGAGCAGGATGGGCGTGGCTCCCTTTTCGCGCACGTCCTGTATGAATTTCTTGAGATACCAGCCGAAGGTATATACCACTTCATACATGCCGTTGTCTTTCATGCGGTACACGTGACTTGAGTCAGCGGTGCCGCGTATCACGCCTCGTTTCTTCTTGTCGTCAATGTCGCCTATGTCGTTGTGCCCGAACTGAATGAGGACATAATCGCCCGGCTGCAGCGAGTTGTACACTTTGTCCCAGCGGCCTTCGTTCAAGTATGTCCGTGTGGAGCGTCCGGCCTGGGCGCAGTTGACGCATGTCACTTTCGTTGAGTCGAAAACGGTGTATGCCTGCGAGCCCCAGCCCCACATGCCGTCTTCTTCCTTGTCGGTGTTCTTTACGGTGGAGTCGCCCGTTATGAACACCACCGGCTTGCCCTCTTTGCGGTTCACCTTGACCGTAGGCAGCTCCACGTTGCGCATCATGGCCTGCAGCGGAGCCAGTTTGGGGTCGTTGCTGGCGGCAATGCCCTCGGCAGCCGAGCGCGCGTTCATCTCCGCGCCGAACTTGCTGGTGTGAATCTTGTCGCCGTAGAAGTGATAGTCGGTCTTCCACTTGCCGTACTCGTCGAGCTTCGCTCCCGATATGTCGTTGAGGTCGATGTAGGGCACGCCCATCTCGCGGCCTATCTCCTCGAGCCATTGGCTCTGCTGCTTGCGCACAATCTTGCCGTTCTCGTCATAGGCGTTGCGCGGAGTGAGCGACATCAGCACGGGGTTCGCGCCTGCCGCGCGGCATTCGTTGATGTATTTGCGCATGTAACCGCCGTAGGTGTAGACGGTATCCTTGACTCCCGTCTCCTGGATTGTCACCACGGTGGAGTCTGTTCCGGTGCCGGGCATCACGGCGCGAGCTCGCCCGCTGTCATAAGGGCCGTTGTCGTTGTGCCCCAATTGTATTATCACCCAGTCGCCGGGGCGCAACGCTTTGCGTATGTCGGGCCACAGCTGTTTGTAGAATGTGCGTGTGCTCATGCCTCCGAGGGCTTGGTTTTCCACGCTTATCTGCTCGGGGTCAAAGAAGTCGCTGATGAAGTAACCCCATCCCCACTGGCCGTTGCGGCCGTCGCCGCGCGTGCCGTTTCGCATGGTTGAGTCGCCGATGTAGAAAGCCACGGGCTTGCCCTCCTTGCGTGTGGAGCCGGGGGCGGGGCGCGACATGAGAGCTTTGGCAATGCTGTCGGGGGTGTTGTCCACCACATTGTTGACATCTTCGACAGGTTTCAAGTCCTGCCCCATAGACATGGATGTTCCCATGCACAGTGCGGCGAAAGCAATAATTAATCTCTTCATTGCGTTAGTGTGTTAGTATTGTTGGTTGCGATAAGTCCGGAGTCTCCCTGCGGAGCTTGTCGCGCAGGGTACTTTAGGTGAATGCAAAGTTAAGAAAAATAACAAACAGTGCAAAGCAAAACAGACTCGTTTTTTCATTATTTAGTTATTTGCCATTGATGGATTCACCGGGGAATGGTGTGTCGCAGAGCCTTGATGCGCCTTTTCGCCATGCGCGGTGCGGTGTGATGCGGGCGTGCGCGCGTTTTTTGTTTCATTGTCCGGATGTCCGCAATCGCCCCGAAAGACTTTTCGGATGCCGCAAAAGGGCTTCTTGTCGCGGCGGGAAGCGGAGGCAATGCGGTAGCATTTGCAGGGCGCATGGCAGTAAAGAATGTTTACAAACAGAGCGTAGGCAAAACAGTGACTGCCGTTTCAGGTTGTGAAACAGGCCGTTTTGCAGCTTGAAACGGCCTGTTTCGTCCTCCAAAACGCCCCGTTTTAGGATGTGAAACGGCCTGTTTTGCAAACTTACTGATAGCCAGGTGTTTACGATGAGTCATGAAAGGCGTCTGCACGGCTGTGCGCATGGCGAAATATCTTTACAAAATCGCGGACTTCCGCCATCGAAGGCGACACGTGAAAAAGGAATGGTGTGGGCTGTCTTGTTGGGCAAGCCGCGTGCATTCGCGAGAAACATCAGTGTGTAATGAAATTTAGCAAGATGCCGTTGCACTGATGTTGGGGATTTTTTTGTATGTTTGCACCGCATCAAAGACAGCAAGACACATGCCTACCGAAGAAGAACGAGCGCGCACGCAGCGAAGCCGCATAATGGCGGCCATACACGGTCGCGACACCAAGCCCGAGCTGCTTGTGCGCCGCTATCTCTTTGCCTGTGGCTTCCGCTATCGCCTGTCGCATCCACGCCTGCCGGGCAAGCCCGACATCGTGCTGAAGAAATACCGCACGGTGATTTTCGTCAACGGGTGTTTTTGGCATGGCCACGACTGCCCCGCATTCCGTTTCCCCAAGACCAATGTCGATTTCTGGCAGCGTAAGATAAAGCGCAATCGCATGCGTGACGCGGAAGTGCAGCGGCAGCTGGCCAAGATGGGCTGGCACTGCATAACCGTCTGGGAATGCGAGTTGAAGAAAGAGAAGCGCAAACAGACCCTGCTCGCGCTGGAATACACGTTGAACCGCATATATCTCATGGACCATGAGCGGCGTTACGTCATGCCGGACGACGGCCATCAGATGGCCGCCGACACTGATCCGGACACATGAGCGGGCTTGCGGCTATGCCTCTTCATGTGGGCACGCGGAGGCGCGCATCAGAAAAAAGGAGCTGTTTCGTTTTGATGTGTCTGCAACTTCCACTACCTTTGCACCATCATGAGACGAGTGAGACCAAAAAAGAACCTCGGCCAGCACTTCCTGACCGACTTGGGCATAGCCCGCCGCATAGCTGACACGGTGGACGCATGCCCCGACATACCGGTATTGGAGGTGGGGCCGGGCATGGGCGTCCTTACGCAATACCTTATGAAAAAGCCCCGCGAGCTGAAAGTTGTGGAGATAGACTCCGAATCGGTGGCCTACCTGCGGGAACGTTTCCCGCGCCTGGAAGACAGTATAATCGCGGATGACTTCCTGCGGATGAATCTCGCCGGCACGTTTGATGGGCGCAAGTTTGTGTTGACGGGCAACTATCCCTATGACATATCATCGCAGATTTTCTTCAAGATGATAGACAACCGCGACTTGATTCCATGTTGCACGGGCATGATACAACGCGAAGTGGCGCAGCGCATGGCGTCGTCGCCGGGCTGCAAGGCTTACGGAATATTGAGCGTGCTCACGCAAGCGTGGTATGACGTGGAGTATCTTTTCACGGTAGATGAGGATGTGTTTAATCCACCGCCAAAGGTGAAAAGTGCTGTGATACGCATGACGCGCAATGGCGTCGCCAGTCTCGGCTGTGACGAACGGCTGTTTCGGCGGGTGGTCAAGACGGTGTTCAACCAGCGGCGCAAGATGCTCAGGGTCAGTCTGCGGCAATTGCTCGGCGGTCAGCCGGCCGGCGAGGCGCTGCAAGCCAGCGGCCTGTTGACCATGCGTCCCGAGCAACTCAGCGTGGCGCAATTCGTGGAACTGACAAACCTGTTGGCCACGCGGGAATGTTTGCTGCCGCAGGGCAAGGAACCTGACGACTTGGATGGCTGTGACTGATTTGGAAAGTTGTGCACGTGCACAACTTTTTGATTTAAGTCAAAAACAAACGTGTTTTATGCCATAAACCGTGTCTTGCCCATTGTCGTGTCGGGCAAACTTAATAATTTTGCAGTGCGAAAAGACAAAAGCAGAATAGAATAAAGAAAAGGATAACAAAAAGAGGCATTAAGTGGTATTTAAGATTTGAGTGACAATCTCAATAGGTAAGAAAATAGGTATAAAGCCAAGGTGAAAGATTTCAGGACAACGAATGAAGAAAAGGTAAAAGGATTGGTTTTAGAAGATGAGAAACCCTGTTTGCAGCGTGAGCTGCAACAGGCTTGGGGCGGAAGGAACGCACTTCGTGCCCTTTTTTAGAAAAAGCATGGATTTTAGAGCTTTATAGAGAGCGGGTGGTGTTGGCGCGAGCCAATTTCCACCCGCCGTTTTTTGTCACGTTGTGCGCACCCGTACAATCATGCGGATTGTCAGGCGTTGCGCGCCGTTAGGAAAGGGCGGAAAGCTGTTGTGATGTCCAACCCGCCAGCGGACGATAGAAAGCGCATATCGTTTCTATGGTGAAAAGTTTGTGTTTCAGCCATACTGAAACCGCTTGCTTCTTCACGTTGTCTGGTTGGACTGAACGGCTTGCATCACCACTTCACCGGCTCGTTCAGAATCACGCCGTCGGATGCGTCTTCGGCCGTGAACGTGTTGCCGCGATACTGCACGCAGAGCATCACGAGCGGAGTTGTCCCGTTGTTGCGCACGCTGCGCTTTCCATCGGGAGACACGCGCACCACGCTGCCCTCTTCAACGGGAAACACATCCCCGTCCACTTGGAACTCGCCTTTCCCTGCGAGGAAGAAATAAAGTTCCTCGTGGGTCTTGTGGGAATGGAGGAATCCCGTCTCCGTTCCCGGCTGGAACATCTGGAATGAGAACTCGCTGCCGGTGGCTTGAAGAGCCGTGCCCCCAAACACCTTGCCCGGAATCTTCACTTCGGGGCCGAGTTCCAGCACGTAATCACTAAGTTCGCTAAGTTTGCCAACGCTTATTGCGCTGAAATTCTCTGCTTTCGCAATTTTCTTAATCTCTTTCATTAAAACATGTTCTGTGTCTCGGATGCAAAGTTCGGCAAATCCATTCAAAAGCTTTATGCCTAAAACAGTAAAATATATGCCATTTTGATAAATAAAGGTGTTACTTTTGCACAAACGGAAAGCGTAT
>CAZKMT010000083.1:2109-7417 GCA_964554115.1 uncultured Prevotella sp. | reverse complement strand
AAAAAATATCAACAAAAAGCACACCGGAATGCCGCTCGGACGGCATTGCCCGGCAGAACGGTACGTTTTGTCGCCTAAAACGACCCGTTTCGCATGGCCAAACGGCTTGTTTTGCAACGCAAAACGGCACACCCCGCAACCCATTGAACAACAAGCAATTACACAAAACAGACGAAAAGTAAACAATCTTTACATTTCCCTGCCCTCCACAACCGTTCACGCCGAGCCGATTCAGCCCCTGCCGACAGCATAAAATAATTGAAAACGCGCCCCTTTGCCACACCGTATATTTTGCGCTTTCTACGATTTGCAGTAACTTTGCCGCCGAAATTACAAATGGAAATACAGGAATTGAAAGATTTGTACGCCGGTCTTCCCCAAGTGACAGACTTGGCGGACGCCCTTGCAGATACCTCGGTGAAGACGGTGTTCGCGGGAGGGCTCGTGGCCTCGTCGGCGGCGATGGCGTTTGCGGCGATGGCAGGCAGGCTGCACTCCACGCTACTGTTCATTATGCAAGACGCCGACGAGGCGGGCTATCTCTACCATGACCTCACGCAGATGCTTGGCGACAGCAACGTGTTTTTCTTCCCATCTTCATATAAACGCGCCGTGAAGTACGGCCAGCGAGACGCGGCCAGCGAGATACTGCGCACGGAAGTGCTGGCACGCACATCGGCCGGGGCAGACTTTCTTTACATCGTCTCCTACCCCGAGGCCATTGCCGAGTTGGTGGTGTCGCGCAAACGGCTCGACAACCGCAGGGTGGAACTGGCCACGGGGCAGACAGTCGTTGTGTCCCAACTGGCCTCAAAGTTGCGTGAACTGGGGTTCAAGGAGGTTGACTACGTGTATGAGCCGGGGCAGTTTGCGCTGCGCGGCAGCATCTTCGATGTCTATTCATACAGCTGCGAGTATCCTTTCCGCATCGATTTTTTTGGCGATGAGATAGACTCCATGCGCACGTTTGAGGTGGAGACACAGCTGTCGCGCGAACGGCGCGACAGCATAGAGATTGTGCCCGAGCTGGCCACCCTCACCGAAGACCGCGTGCCTCTGCTCTCCTTCCTGCCCGCCGACACCGTGCTCGTGGTCAAGGACTACACTTTCGTCTACGAAAGCATCTGCCGCATCTACGACGAAGGCTTCTCAAGGCAGGCCATAGCGGAACGCATGGAGGGAGCCACGGAAGCCGGGCAACAGGCCATACTCGAGCAGATGCGCAAGGAGGTGCAACTGACAAGCCCCGCGCAGTTCGCCTCTGCGGCTGCCGACTTCCGCCGCGTGGAGATAGGCCACCGCCACGTGCGCCGCCCCGATGTCTGCATTGAGTTCCACACGGCTCAGCAACCGCTGTTCCACAAGAATTTCGACCTGCTGCAAAACTCGCTCGAAGACCACCTCCTGCGTGGCTACAAACTGTACATCCTGGCCGACAGCAGCAAGCAAAACGAACGCCTGCGCGAGATTTTCGCCACGCGCAACGGAGGGAGCGGCATCGAGTTCACCGCCGTGGAGCGCACCCTGCACGAAGGCTTTACCGACAACGACCTCCGCGCATGTTTCTTCACCGACCACCAGATATTCGACCGTTTCCACAAGTACAGCCTGCGCTCCGACCGCGCCCGCAGCGGCAAGGTGACATTGACGCTGAAAGAGATACAACAATTTGAGGTGGGCGACTACGTGGTGCACGTTGACCACGGCATCGGACGCTTCGGCGGCTTGGTGCGTATGCCACAGGGCAACGGCTACCAGGAGATGATAAAGATACAGTACATGAACGGCGACTCTATCTATGTGTCGATACACTCCTTGTACAAGGTGTCCAAGTACAAGGCGCAAGACAACGGCGAGCCGCCACGCCTAAGCCATCTTGGCACGGGGCAGTGGGAACGCCTGAAGGAGCGCACGAAGAAGAAGATAAAGGACATCGCCCGCGACCTGATAAGGCTCTACGCCCGGCGAAAGCATGAGCGGGGCTTCGCCTTCAGCGCCGACACATTCATGCAGCACGAGCTTGAAGCCGGCTTCCTGTATGAAGACACGCCCGACCAGCTCAAGGCCACCAACGACGTGAAAGCCGACATGGAGCGCAGCCGACCCATGGACCGCCTCGTGTGCGGCGACGTGGGCTTCGGCAAGACCGAAGTGGCGGTGCGGGCTGCGTTCAAGGCGGCCTGCGACGCCAAGCAGGTGGCGGTGCTCGTGCCCACCACAGTGCTGGCTTACCAGCACTACCGGACGTTCAGCAAGCGGCTGAAAGACTTCCCTGTGCGCGTTGACTACCTCACGCGGGCACGCTCGGCCAAGCAGACCAAGGCCCTGCTCGCCGACCTCGAGGCCGGAAAGATAGACATACTCATAGGCACCCACAAGCTGATAGGCAAATCGGTGACGTTCCACGACCTCGGACTGCTCATAATCGACGAGGAACAGAAGTTCGGAGTGTCCACGAAAGAGAAGCTGCGCCAGATGAAAGTGAACGTAGACACGCTAACCATGTCGGCCACGCCGATACCCCGCACACTGCAGTTCTCGCTCGTGGGAGCCCGCGACTTGAGCATAATACAGACTCCGCCGCCCAACCGCTATCCCATACAGACGGAAATCCACACTTTCGGGCCGGAGATAATAGCCGACGCCATCAACTTCGAGATGAGCCGCAACGGGCAGGTGTACTTCGTCAACAACCGCATAAGCGACCTCGCACACATTGCCACCGTGATTCGGAAATACGTGCCCGACGCACGCATTGCCATAGGGCACGGGCAGATGAAGCCCGACGATCTGGAACAAATCATCATGGATTTCGCCAACTACGACTATGACGTGCTGCTGTCGACCACCATCGTGGAAAACGGCATCGACATACCGAACGCCAACACGATAATCATCAATGGCGCACAAAACTTCGGATTGAGCGACCTGCACCAGATGCGGGGGCGCGTGGGGCGCGGCAACCGCAAGGCTTTCTGCTACCTGCTGGCCCCGCCGCTGGCCGACCTCAACCCCGAGTCGCGCCGAAGGCTTGAGGCGCTGGAGAACTTCTCCGACCTCGGCTCCGGCATAAACATCGCCATGCAGGACCTCGACATCCGCGGCGCGGGCAACCTGCTGGGGGCGGAACAGAGCGGGTTCATTGCCGACCTCGGCTATGAGACCTACCAAAAGATACTCAACCAGGCCGTGACGGAGCTGAAGAATGACGAGTTTGCCGACCTGTACAGCGAGGAAGCCGCCTCGGGCGAGGCTGGGGGCGACGCCTTTGTGGATGACTGCGCGATAGAAAGCGACATAGAAATGTACTTCCCCGACCACTACGTGCCAAGCGACAGCGAGCGCATGTTGCTTTACCGCGAACTCGACAGCCTCAAGGACGACAACGAAATGGAACGCTACCGGGCACGTCTCACAGACCGCTTCGGCCCTGTGCCGGCAGTGGGCGAGGAACTGATGCGCGTGGTTCCGCTGCGCCGCTTAGGCAAAAGCCTCGGCTGCGAGAAACTGACGCTGAAGCAAGGGCGAATGGCGCTCTTCTTCGTAAACAACCCCCAAAGTGCCTATTACCGCAGCAAGGCTTTTGACAAAGTGCTCAATTACATCGCCGCCAACCCTCGGCGGTGCAACCTCAGGGAACAAAACGGCAAGCGTTCGATGGTGGTGTCCAATGTCAAGACAGTGGCCGACGGCGTGGATGTGCTCCGCGATATTGATGGGAAAGACGCTTGAATGTATTTCCACGTGTGCCCATGACATTCCACCCCATCGCATCAAGCAATGCCGCAGAAACAAAGAAACGCGCCTCCCCAAAAGCAAGAGCGTGGCCAAGAGGCTTTTTGAATTTTTCATTAAAGTTATGAGAATAAACTGTTAAAGGCATTGTAAATTCGCTTTTTTTTTCGATATTTGCAGTGCGTTAATTTTCTGTTGCACATAATACGGTGCGAGAGAGCAAGGCTTTATCTCCACATTCACGAACAAAGCACGGACGATGGAGGCATCAGCCGGCGCGTTCCGGTAAAGTTTGGAGCAGTGGATTCTTGAGCAAATGTTAGTAGTGATATGAGAAAACATATTGTTTTAATGATGGTGCTGGTCACAGTGCTGGCCAATGCGGTGGCACAGGAGAAGAAATTCTCCGTGTATGCAGTGGGGTTCTACAACCTTGAGAACTTGTTTGACACCTGCCACGACGAAGGCAAGAAAGACTATGAGTACTTGCCCGAGGGCACCATGAAATGGAACGGCATAAAGTATTCAAACAAACTGCGTAACATGGCACGGGTGCTTGCCGACATGGGCACCGACATGCTGCCCAAGGTGGGGTGCACGCTGATAGGAGTCAGCGAGGTGGAAAACGCCAAGGTGTTGACCGACCTGACCGCCCAGGAGGCCCTGGCCACCCGCGGGTATAAGTTTTGCCATGTGGAGGGTCCCGACGAAAGAGGCATAGACTGTGCCTTGCTGTACAACCCGAAATTCTTCACCGTGCGCGACGTCAAGCTCGTACCATACGTGCAGCCGCTTGAGAAAGACAGCAACTACCACACCCGCGGCTTTCTTACCGTGAGCGGCACACTGGCCGACGAACACGTGGCGGTAATCGTGAACCACCTGCCGAGCCGCTTTAACGGGTCGTTTTACCGCGAAGAGGGCGCAAAACAGATAAAGGCCATAAAGGACTCGCTGATAAATGACGACAAGGATGTGAAAGTGATAGTCATGGGCGACATGAACGATGACCCCATGAACCGCTCCATGGCCGTGGAACTGAGCGCGAAACGCGAAATATCCGAGGTAGGCGATGACGACATGTACAATCCGTGGTGGAACGTGCTGAAGAGTGGCAAGGGCACATTAATGTACAATGGCAGCTGGAATCTGTTCGACCAAATCATCCTTTCGCCATCGCTACTGTGCCGCGACGGCAAGAAAGACTATTCCACGCTTAAGTATCTCAAGCACCAAATATTCACCCGCGACTACATGTTCCAGAAAGAGGGGCGTTACAAAGGAAGTCCCAAGCGCACCCATGCGGGTGGCGTGTGGCTCAACGGCTATAGCGACCACCTGCCAACCATCGTATATCTGGTGAAAGAACAGAAGTAAGGATTCAGAGTCGGGGCGAAGAATTGTCGGGAGGAACTACAGGACATCACATATTCTTGATGTGACCGACACGACCAAGAATGCGGCGTGACGACATCATGACGGCAAACAGTCACTTGCGGGAGAAAAATCATTGCGACTAATCCCTGCCTCCACGCGCAATAAGCCATAACTCCACACGCAAAAATCCGAATTC
>CAZKMT010000083.1:0-2009 GCA_964554115.1 uncultured Prevotella sp. | reverse complement strand
AATCCCTGCCTCCACGCGCAATAAGCCATAACTCCACACGCAAAAATCCGAATTCAATCATGGAGCGACACCCTTTCGAACCATTCCTGCCAGAGAACGCGCAATTGCTCATGCTCGGCACGTTTCCACCGGCGCGCAAACGATGGTGCATGGAGTTCTACTATCCCAACTTCGCCAATGACATGTGGCGCATATTCGGCTTATGCTTCTTCGGTGACAAAAAACATTTCGTAGTGAACGGGGAAAGGAGGTTTAACCTCGAAATGATAAGACAAATCCTGACGGAGAAAGGAATTGCCTTGTATGACACGGCAATCAAAGTGAACCGCACAAAGAACACGGCCTCCGACAAGGACTTGGAGATTCTACAGGCCACCGACCTCGACGCGCTGCTCTGCAAATTGCCACATTGCAAGGCCGTGATAACGGCAGGAGAGCTGGCCACGGCCGTATTCTGCGGACACTTCGGCATAGCCAAGCCGCGGGTCGGAGCATTCGAGACATTCAGACATGGTGACAGGACGTTGCGCCTGTACCGTATGCCAAGCTCATCGCGCGCCTATCCGATGCGGACGGAACGCAAGGCGGAATATTATAAAAGCGTTTTTGACTACCTGAATTTATAGAACCCGTGCCTGCCGCCACTCCGCGCAAACAACAACGCAGGAGACGAAAGACGGCATCGGCACAACAAATGCAAAGAGAAGATGAAGATAATAGGAGTAGCGGGAGGCACCGGCTCCGGCAAAACCACTGTGGTAAAGAAAATTGTTGAATCACTCCCGCCGCACAATGTGTCGGTGGTAACGCTCGACTCGTATTACAACGATGAATCTGCGGCCACGCCCGAAGAGCGCAAATCCATCAATGTGGATCATCCTGACGCCTTCGACTGGACGCTGCTCATACAACACATACAGTCACTGAGAGCCGGACTTCCCATAGAAATGCCCGTATATTCGTATTCGGAATTCAGCCGCCTGCCACAGACGGAACACATAGAACCACGCCCAGTGGTGATAGTGGAAGGAATAATGGTACTGCTCAACAAGGAACTTCGCGACATGATGGACCTCAAGATATTTGTAGACACAGACTCCGACGAGCGTTTCATTCGCAACCTGCAGCGCGATGTGATTGAACGCGGACGCACCGTGGAGATGGTCATCGACCGCTACCTTGGCATGAAGAAGCCCATGCACGAGCAGTTTATCGAGCCAACGAAAAAATACGCGGACATCATCATCCCGCAAGGAGGTGAGAACCACACGGGCATAAGCATACTGCGGACATACATCGAGGGGCTTGCGACCGACAGCCAAGGGGGCAAGTACGCCGTTTAGCAATGCCCGAAGCATTCCACAGAGCGTCATTCCGTTTCTGTGAGCCGTCTTTCTTCAGACTCCTCGAACCGTTTCTTCCATGTGTATATCTTCACCGCGTTGACAATCTCCGTCACGCCATACAGAAGACTGCACCAACCGAGGATAACAAGCGGCAAGGTGGCACTCTCCATGGGTTTCACAATGACATAAAGGCCGACGAGCAACACTATCGATGGAAACGCCCACAGCAACACGGGCAAGCGCCCATAGCGGCGGGCGGCAAGCAGAACCATGAACTGGTTGACCGCCCCAAGAATGACAATGGCGCCCAAGACATACATCAGCCCGGCAACGAACATCGATGGCGTAATGGCCAGCAGAGCACCAAAAACGACACTGCCAATGCCTACCACTGGCACCGTTGGTTTGTCAAACAGGGCGGCACGCCTCTCAGCATCAATGGCACCACGCTGCGAGGCGTTGCGCAAGGCATTGAGATATGTGGCGCACGATATGACGCCCGACAACAAAAACAGAACGCCGATGGCCACCGTAATCCACGTGACAGTGGTGCCTGGATTCTTTATGAGCAGCACTCCCACTACGATGGAGCACACGGCCCGAAATAATGCACTACGCAATATCTTCATTGTCCAATGGTTTTATCCATTGCAAATATAGCGA
>CAZKMT010000082.1:0-7498 GCA_964554115.1 uncultured Prevotella sp. | reverse complement strand
GACTAATTAAAAGACGTGCAAGATGCTGACTATCAGAGCAGAAATCAAGAAGCAAGAACAGAAGTTGGATGGAACGTACAATGTCAAGTTACGGTTTACCCTTGACAGAAAAGTAAAGCGTTTGTCAACAACTCTGTTTGTCCCAATCGAGGATCTTATCTAAAGACCTGAAAATAAAACAGACCTCACCAATCAAACAAGAGGTGGAAAACCTCATTCGCTGTTATCAGGAGAAGTGTGCCAAGGCATTGTGGAAATGGCACAGGTTCGTGTTGTCCGAAATCTCATCGTCAATGCCCAGACCGGCAAAGCGGCTGAATGAAAGGCGGTCGTTCACATGCTCCTCCAGCTCTTCGTCATTCAGACCGTACCACACGCGCATCAACTCCATGGGGGACAACACCATGCAGTCGTAACATGGACGGCCTGTCGGGGAAATGTACTTGGCGTAGGCCGATTCTATCAGACGGCTGATGGGAAGCCTGTCGTCACGGTATTTATCTGACTGAAGAATTCAGTCTTCACCTTGCGGCGTTGTAGCTGTGAGTCGCCAAAACCCGGTTGGGATGTCTTTTCGTGTTTCATGCTCGAAGATACGAATTTTACTGTAATTATCCCCGCATTCCTGAATGGAGTTTTGCTGAGGTCTTCTTGAGAACTCAGGTTCAAGCCCTGGATGGCTTACGAGAAGAATCAGGTGGTTGCGAACTTCGTAGCTGCTTTTATGATTTTATATTGGGCTCACGTTAATAGTTTATCGATATAATGTTCTTTGAATATTCCAACTAATGCAATGTAAAGCACCGCCTTCTTTGGCAATTTCTGTCATTTCAATTTGATGTATCTCACAATTTGGAAATGCGTCATGGATGTACTGGCAAGCAATAGTATCTTCTTCAATATTGAATGACGGCATAAAAATATTATTTCCAACTTGTAAGAAATTAATATATGCCCAATTAAGGTCTGTATGCGGCGAAGACACCTTACCTGTGAATTTCATTTCTGTCACCGTAAAGCCATATTCTTCAAGGATTACTCTAATCGCAACAGCTTCTTCCGGATATTCATCTCCATGATTTCCCATCAATATGCGATTGTCTCCGCACCATTTTATAAATCCATCGGAATGTCCATACTTATCTGTATCAGAATCATCTAAATTACCGTGCATCGTCCAAGGAATAATAATGACCGGATGGTTCAATTCTGATTCCAGCAATGCTTTAAACCCATCATCCCCTTTTTCGCAATTGTTTTCTGTGAACACCTTATCTGTCATAACAATATAAGGCCCACAGGAAACCATGTTGCCACCATCTATAATCAATTTGGTAGAACGACTGTTAATGCCCATTCCGCACAATACCTTACTGCAATCAGTAATAGTTTTAGCATCCTCTGAATTTTTGCTCTTTACAAGATAGTCCGGGTAATATCGATATTTTAGAAACTCGTTTTTCTCCAGTTGAATAGGCATATAATCACGGACCCAATAGTCTTTTGTGTGTTTTAAAATTTGGGGCTCAATGCCACAGCTTTTCAAGCTGTTGGACAAACGCTCATAAAACTCAGGATGTTCCTCTTTTAGCCGTAGTGATAAATACACTTCATTCGTTTCATTGTCATGCATCAGCTGGTCACAACATACATATCTATATCGCTTATCCTTAAAGGTTGAAAAATCCTTATAGAGTTCATCTTTTGTTGGATGTTCACGATAATTGCCGAGTATATAATCAACCTTTTTTGTGATAGTTTGTTTACTTTTTAAAATATTCAATCGAGGTTTGCGAATATAACCTGCCATGCAATTTTTATGTTCGACAAGTAGCGGGAATGCCTTGTCATGGCCGGTAGCATTATGGCATCTGAACAGTTCGGCACAAGCCCACGGACCATTCAAAACCTCAGTTCGGTTCCTGTTTATTAATTGACGAATAAGTATTCCACCAAAATATGAATTATCATCTAATACAAATTTCTTGGAATCATTTGTTTTTTTTGAGGATATAGAACTGGAAAGGTTCAAGTCAATACCTCCGAAGTCATTTACATACCAATGCAAAGACTCAGATGAACGAGGGTGGGTGATAATGTCATGGTGATTTCGGTTGTAAAAATAAAATTCAATTTCTTTAAATAGATATATAGTATTCCCCTTTTGTAAAGCAAAATTCTCAAATAACATTTTTGCTATCTGAGTGAACCGTGTTTCTATGTCAGATGTGTCCATGTCGGCGTTAAAAGCCATCAGGTTCCTTAGTTTTGTTATCATAGTGGTATTTTTTTGTTATCAAATAGTTATTAACTATACGTGTAAATATCACAAACAGTTTAAATCCACTTCGTCGCGAACCAATTAAGATTTACCCATAACCGTGAAATAAATGTGGCCTGCATTTGAATTCTGATTCTGTGCAGGCCACAAGGCATTTGATGGTGTTGTTGTACAGCTTCCCTTATTTCAGATTGTCCTCAAAATATTGCGTTATTCGTTCGTGCAGGTGTACGCTCTTGTGGCCACGCATGTTATGGCCTTCTCCCGGATATACGAAGAAGTCGGGCTGTGTGCCTGCCTCGGTGCAGGCATCTATGAACTGCAGGGCGTGTTGAGGTACCACAGTGGGGTCGTTCATGCCTATTATTATTTGCAGCTTGCCCGTAAGGTCTTTGGCCTTGGCTATCAGGCTCGTTTCGGCGTAGCCTTCCGGGTTGGCCTCGGGAGTGTCCATGTATCGTTCGCCGTACATCACCTCATACCATTTCCAGTCGATTACGGGGCCTCCGGCCACACCCGCCTTGAACACTCCCGGGTAATTGGTCATTAGTGATATTGTCATGAATCCGCCGTAGCTCCACCCGTGGACGCCAAGCCTGGTGTCGTCTACGTAGGGCAGCGATTGCAGAAACTCCACTCCGCGCATCTGGTCTTTCATCTCCGTCTGCCCCAAATGGCGGAACGTGACCTGCTCGAACTCGCGTCCGCGGTCTGACGATCCGCGGTTGTCGAGTATGAATAGCAAGTAGCCTTTCTGTGCCATATACGTCTCCCACGAGCGGCTGGCGTAGTGCCAACCGGCCTCTACGTTGCGAATGGTGGGGCCGCCATACACGTAAACCACGGTAGGATACTTCTTAGCAGGGTCGAAACCGATAGGCATCACCATGCGGTAATACAGTTCTGTGGAGTCATCGGCGGCCTTGATGGTGCCGCATGTGTATTCCGGCACGGCGTAACCTGCCCATGGATCCGGAGCGCTGAATATCTGGCGGCTCTCTGCCGTGGCCGTGTTTGTCACGCAGATGTTGCGCGGTATGTCCGGTTCAGAGTAGTGGTCGAAGAGCCATTTGCCCGATGCAGACAGTATGCCGCTGCGGTGTCCGCGTGCGGCGTAGGCTGCATGCACCCCCCGTTCGTTGTCGAGTGCGGTGCGGCGGCCTGTCTCTATGTCAACGGCATAAATGTTGTTCTGTATGGGCGATGCCTCGGTAGACAATATGATGGCGCGTTTCTTCCTGCGGTTGAAGCCAATCAGGTCGAGCACCACCCAATTGCCGCTCGTCACTTGTCGCAGTTCGTTCCCTGAGGTGTCAAACAAATAAAGGTGGTTGTAGCCATCGCGCTGGCTCTGCAGCAGGAACTTGGTTTCATCCCACGGCAGAAACGCGATTGGGGTAGTGGGATGCACGTATTTGTCGTTGTGCTCGGTGTAGAGTGTCGCGATTCTTTCGCCTGTGGCTGCGTCATAGCTTCGCAACGCCATGTCGGTCTGGTCGCGGTTCATTTCAACCATGTAGACGATCTTGGAGTCGGGACTCCATGCCACGTTTGAGAAGTAACGGTCAGTTGGGTCGCCCGCTTTCAGGTATATGGTGTTGCCGCTGCCCAGATCGTAGACGCCCACCGTGACTTTGTGGCTTGCCATGCCGGCCATTGGGTATTTGTCGGGCTCTTCGGTGGCAATTCGCGTGAAAGTGTTCACTTGGGGATAGTCAGTTACCATGCTTTGGTCCATGCGGTAGAATGCGAGGCGTGTGCCGTCCGGGCTCCAGAACGTTCCTTTGTCGATGCCGAACTCGTTTCGGTGTACGGCTTGGCCGTAGACCGTCTCGCGGTTGCCGTCGGTGGTTATCTGTTTGGTGTTTCCCTCTCCGTCGGTCACGCAAAGCTGGTTGTCCCTGACGAAAGCCACGGCGCGCGATGCGCTGCTCCAGTCGCTGAAAGTCTCGTTTTCGCAGTCTTGGGTCCACACCACCGTGCCTTTCTCCCAGTTGTAGAGCGCGCGCCGTTTGCTGCCTTTCAGCAGTGCCAGAGGCTCGTCGGGGTAGGGGAATGTCACCTGCATGGCAGAGTGGAATTCATCAGTGCCCATGGCGGCGTTTGCCTCTTCGATGGTCGCTATGGCCGATTTCGCCCCGCTGCGCATGTCCACTGTGCCCCATTCTTCGGCGTCTTGGTACATCAGCTTGTCGCCCCACCACGTGAGAAACATGTTTTTCGGGCGCATGTTGTGGTAGTTCGTGCCCCCGAAGTTGAGGTCTTCGAGCGTGAATTGCTTTAGCTGTGCCGTCATGTTTTGTGCCATGGTTAGCGATAAGAGCAGTGGCAGTGCGGATTTGAGCAGCCTACCTGTCGTTGTCATGCCAGCCTTTCCTCCCATAGTCGTTGCTCCTTCTGTCGAACTTCCTGCCGCTGCGCTGCCCCCAGCCACCGTCGCCTTGGCGGCTGTCGTTCCGTCCGTGCCGCGGTCTGTCATTCCGCTCTCCATATCGTCCGCGTCCGTCGCGTCCGCCGAATCGCCCGTGTCCTGTCCTGTTGTCGCGCCTTTCTTCCTTGCGGAAAGCCCTGTCGAGGTCTATGCGGTGGAACTTGAACGACCGGATGTCGCCCTCTTCGTTTTCTTCCTCCTCCTCGAGGCGGCGCTTGAAGTCGCGGTTCTTCTTGAACCGGCCTTTCTCGGCCATTTGCCTCCGTTCTTCTTCGGTCTGCACGCTGCCTCCCTCGCTGCGGAAGTCTCTCATGCCTCCCTCGAATATTTGGTATTTCCGGAACTCGCATTCGAGCGAGCCATTGTAGAGTGGAATCTTTATCGAAGGCCTGAGCCCTATTTGCTCGAAGCACTCTTCGCGGTAACTGAGTATCCACGCATCGCTGTTTAGGAAATGGTGCTTGAGCCTTTCGCCTATCATCTTGTATGTGCCGAGCAGGTCGGGGGTGGACATGCGCTCTCCGTAAGGCGGGTTCGTCACCATGATGCTTTTCTCCTCGGGCTGCGTGAAGTCCTTGAAGTCGGCTTGTTCCACAGTGATGTCGCGTGTGAGCCCGGCTGCTTTGACGTTGATACGCGCCGTGTTCACGGCCTTTATGTCCACGTCGTAGCCGTAGACGTGGTGTTTGAATTCGCGTTCCTGCGAGTCGTCGTTGCAGATTATGTCGAACAAGTCTTTGTCGAAGTCAGACCATTTCTCGAAAGCGTATTTCCTGCAAAACACGCCGGGGGCGGTGTTGCGCGCGATGAGGGCCGCTTCGATGAGCAGTGTGCCCGAGCCGCACATCGGGTCGATGAAGTCCGTGTCGCCGTTCCAGCCCGTCATGAGTATCATTCCTGCGGCCAGCACCTCGTTGAGCGGTGCCTCCACGCTTTCCTGCCGGTAGCCGCGGCGGTGGAGGCTCTCGCCGCTGGAGTCGAGCGACAGCGTGCAGCGGTTTTCGGCTATGTGCATGTTGAAGCGGATGTCGGGGTTGGTCACGCTTATGTTCGGCCTTCTCCCTGTCTTCTCGCGAAACTGGTCGACGATAGCGTCTTTCACCTTGTACGACACGAACTTCGGGTGGCGGAACTCTTCGGAGAACACTACGGAGTCCACGGAGAACGTGGTTTCGTTGGTGAGGTATTTCGACCAGTCTATCTTCATCACCTCGTTGTACACCTCGTCGGCGGTGTTTGCCTTGAAGTGGCGTATCGGCTTGAGCACCCTTATGGCCGTGCGCAACTGGAAGTTGGCTCTGTACAGCATTTCCTTGTTGCCCGTGAACGACACCATGCGGCGGCCTATTTGCACGTTGTTGACGCCAAGCTCAGTCAGTTCTTTCGCCAGCACAGGTTCAAGCCCCATGAACGTCTTGGCGATCATCTCAAATTCTTGTTCCATGTTTATGTGTTTTGATTTGCGGGAAAGGCTGCCCGGTGGGTGTTCCTTTTCTCCCGTGCCGTGGGTGGCATCTCTTTCCGTTGCCTGTGGTTTCGGCTTTCGGCATCCTGCGCGGAAGCCGAAAGACTTTCATTCATTCTTTCTTATATATTTTTGTGTTAGGTTTCAGGTCTTCCGTGACCCAGATGTTCGCTCCCACCACGCAGCCCCTGCCGATGGTTATGCGCCCCAGGATGGTGGCGTTGGAGTAGACTATTACGTCGTCTTCGAGTATGGGGTGGCGCGCTATGCCCTTTATGGGGTTCCCCTCTGCGTCGAGCGGGAAGCTCTTCGCGCCCAAGGTAACGCCTTGGTAGAGCTTCACGTTGTTGCCTATTACGCACGTCGCTCCAATCACCACGCCCGTGCCGTGGTCAATGGCGAAGTGATGGCCTATCCGGGCTGCCGGGTGTATGTCGATGCCTGTTTCGGAATGGGCCATCTCCGTCATCATCCTGGGTATCAGGGTCACGCCGAGCGAGTGCAGCTCGTGGGCTATGCGGTAGTTGGCGATGGCCTTGATGGCGGGGTAGCAAGATATTACCTCGCCGTGGCTTGTGGCCGCCGGGTCTCCGTTGTAGGCCG
Organism: uncultured Prevotella sp.; assembly: GCA_964554115.1. GTDB lineage: Bacteria > Bacteroidota > Bacteroidia > Bacteroidales > Bacteroidaceae > Prevotella. The sequence continues at coordinate 718 of CAZKMT010000082.1, read as the reverse complement.
CTTCCACGTCGGTGGCCAGCGTGCGGCGTATCTGTGGCAACCGCGCTATCAGCTCGGTGGCCACGGCTTCGGCGCGCGCGGCGCACGGACTTGGCTCCGCGTCGTCGGCTTCGTTGCCTGCAAAGCACATCCCCGCCATCACCTGGTCGGCCAGCAGGCGGTGGAGACGCTCTGTGTTCACTCCTATGTGGTATCGTATTGTGTTCGTATTGACAGACGACAGGCCGAAATATCCGGGGAATATTATAGCCCTTGTCAGGCTTATTATCTCTTTGAGGGCTATGCCAGAGGGCAGCGGAAACCCGTCGCGGTGCTGATGGAACAGCCCTTTTAGGGATTCGGGTGCTGACAACTCGTCTACGGTCCTGCTTAGGACATGAGCGAAGTCCGGGTTACTCATCTTCTTGCCGTGTCAATGCTTGTGGGTTGCAAAGATACATTAAAAAGTGCAAACGGCAAAGAAAGCCTGCGCTTTTTTGCTGTTGTTTTCCTGTGGCGGCTGTATTTTAGCCCGTCAGTGTCCGTTGCCGGGGCGTGTTTGCGTAAGGTTTTCCTGTGCGGACACCTGCGGAGACTGAGGTCTTTGGGCGCGATGGCGCGACCGGGTGAATGTCTGGGCGTGTGGCGGCGCAATGCGTCGTTGGGTGCTTCCGGCGGTAAATAATGTTTACAATATTGCTTGCCGAAAAGCGGCGGCTGCCGTATGGCGTTCCAAAAC
>CAZKMT010000081.1:0-7618 GCA_964554115.1 uncultured Prevotella sp. | reverse complement strand
GGCCTGTGTTCGTGGGCGTTCTACGACAACAACGACGATGACGCGGTATGCACACGGTTCGCGTCGGGCTGTTGCGGCATCGTAACTTTTGCGGCGAAAGAAAATGAGAGAGGCGGACGCAGCTGCTTTATCGGCCTGCTTGACCCGTCGGCGCGTCCGCTGGTTCCAAGGGATGAGCTGACATTCACCATACCTGCCTGCCGGTTTAAGGAAATGATGGATACCATGGAACGGTCGGCACTGTTCCAAAAGGCATACTCCGCCCTGCGGAAACGCATCAACGGCGAACCACAAAACAACAAACAGTAAAATCGGATTAGGATGGAAACTCTCAATGACGTGATTTCAGAAGACCGTCTGGTATTGGCGGACTTCTCAGCCACATGGTGCCGACCCGGCAAGATGATTGGTTAAGTTACATGCAAACATAAAAAAAAGGAGTACCGCTGTACTCCAACCTTTGTTAACCTTAAATCTAATACTATGAAAAACACGGTGCAAAGATAAGCATTGTTTTGCAATGCGCAATGGATATGGGTGCCTTTTGTTTGGTGTTTTAACTATTTTTAGCCTTTAAGAGCCAAAGTGTAATTGTTTGGGGATAATATCATGCTTGTTTTTAGTCGAAGCATGTTATTGAGTCCAAGATTTATCTGACGGTCGAAACGGGCTAAAGCGTAACTTCCTGGCCATCGTAAGCCAGCTCAAAGCCTGACGGCAGCTTGTCATTAACTGTGTCGTGAAGCCCTATGTGATGACAAGAATGGATAAGCAAGGTTCTTTTTGCCCCGATGCGCCGAGCAAAGCAGATGGCGTCGCCCACCAATTGGTGGGAATGGTGCGGACGTTCAAATCGCAGAGCGTTTATGACAAGCACTTCAATGCCGCAGAGGTATGGCATCTCAGTGTCGCTTATGGTCTTCACGTCTGTTATGTATGCCAGTTGTCCGAAACGGTAGCCGAGAATGGGCAACTTGTCGTGCATTACTTCAACAGGCATTATGTCGATGTCGCCGATTTGAAATGATTTGTGGGACTCTATTATGGTGAGCCGTATCTCCGGCACTCCCGGATACTTATCCTTGTCGAAACAGTATGGTATGGTGTGCTTTATGTTGTTGGCTGTCAACCTGTCGGCATACATGTCTATGTTTCCGAACTTGCAGAACGGACGCAGGTCATCGATACCTCCCACGTGGTCGTAATGGGAGTGGGTGAGCAGCACACCATCGATTTTGGCGAAAGGAATGGTCAACGCCTGTTGCCTGAAGTCTGGGCCACAGTCTATCAGTATCCTTGTGGAGCCGGTTTCCACTATGGCAGAGCTGCGCAGTCTGCGGTCTTTGGGATTGGCGCTTGTGCAGACCTCGCATCGGCAACCAATCATTGGAGCGCCGAAACTGCCTCCTGTGCCCAGAAACGTTATCTTCATATTATGTTTACTTCAGGTGTCAAGTCTATTCCGAATGTGTTGGCTACGTCATGCCTGATGGCGTTGCATAACTGCAATATTTCCTCTCCCGTGGCTCCGCCCAGGTTGACGAGCACGAGAGCCTGTTGCGGATGTACCCCGGCACGCCCCATGGCACGCCCTTTCCACCCGCATCGTTCTATGAGCCATCCTGCCGGTACTTTCTCACGTCCGTCTTCCAATGTGTAATGTGGAAGTTCCGGATAGATGGCTGCAAGCTTTTCGTATTTGTCTCTTGTCACGATGGGATTCATGAAAAAGCTCCCGGCGTTGCCCGTTGTTTTAGGGTCGGGCAGTTTTGCGTTGCGTATGTCTATTATGGTTTGCCTCAGTTGAGCAGCCGTTGGTTCGCTGATGTTGTGGCGTTGCAGTTCGGAGCGAATGTTGCCATAGTCTATGTTAGGACGGAACTTTTTTGAGAGCCTGTAAGTTACATGGGTTATTATATACCGTCCTTTCCATTCGCCCTTGAATCTGCTTTTTCTGTAAGCATAGCCGCAGTCTTCATTACTGAATGTGACGGCGTTGCCATTGGCCATGTCCATAGCCTCCACACAGTATATTATGTCTTTCGCCTCCACGCCGTATGCCCCAATGTTTTGCACCGCGCTGGCTCCCACTTCACCGGGGATGAGCGACAGGTTTTCCATGCCGTGCCATCCGTTGGCAACGCACAAGGCCACGAGTGCATCCCAATTCTCACCGCTGCCGACGCGCAATAATACGTGTTCTCCACTGTCGGAAACTTCCATTCCCCTGATGGCAGAGTGAATCACAGTGCCGACATAGTTGCATGTCAGTAGCAAATTGCTGCCGCCGCCTATCACTAACAGAGGTTTGTCGGTGTCTGTAAGGGAGGCAAGCAGTGCTTTCAGCTCTGCCATGTCGGCAAATTCCATGAAACGTCTGCATGACGCCGTTATGCCGAAAGTGTTGTGGCGTGTGAGGTCGTAATCTTTGATGTCTGTCATCGGGTTCGGGACTATATGCTTGTTTATGTTTTTTTTGTTGCCGCACGCCTGTGATGTTCCTTTCAGAAATGGAGGACGTTTGCGGCGGATAGTTCATGATGTTAGCCCGGTCAGCATCCATTTGCCGTTCTTGCACTCAAATGTCATGTCCACTTCAAGTCCGTTGGAAATTCCGCGTATGACAAACACTTTGTGCCTGTCGTCTGTATAAGTCTGCCCGTACAATATGTTGTAAATTGTATTTGATGGCGAGTCAGAGGTGAAGTAAATCCATTCCTCGGGCGCAATCTCTTCCTCTATCTGGCCGAAATCATCATCAGGGTCCGGGCCTGTGTATGCCACCGGGTCGTGGAGGCTCTGCATTTGGAAAGCGGAGTCGGTAGAGAAGCGTTGGTAGAACGTGAGGAAAGAAGCGTTGACATTCTCCTCCAACGTTTTTTGAGTTATGGAGCACAGCATCCATACACTGTTGATTCTGTCGAAAGTATATTCAGTCACAGATTTAGTGTCAAAAAAGATTTTTTCTATCACGACATGACTGACAGACGTGTCTTTGACCACCTCCATTTGTTCAATGTTGTCGAAGATGAGCGTGTAGTAACCTTGGGGCATGAAGAACTGTTCCATTTTCCAGTCGGCCTTGTTAATGTACGATATGTGGCCGTTGCGGACGACAGGCAGCGGAAATTGGACTCTCTCCATTTGCAGCTTGCGGTTTGCCGTAAAATTGAACAGGAAATCATCGAAAAGCTCGTCTGCAGCCCTTGGCATTGGTGTGGTGGAAATCAGCTGTTCCCTCGCGTCTGTTACCATGGTGTCTGTCATTGCGGTATCTGTGTCGGGATGTGCTTCGTGGCTTTCGCGGACAGTCTTGTTGTCACCCTTACATGAAACCATCAGTAAGGCGGATGCGAAAATCGCTATCAAACTACTTCTCATTTAATTACTATGGAATGCCCAGTCTCTCAAATTTCGGCAAAAGTACAACTTTATTTTGATATCTTGCTCTGTTTAGGAGCAAAAACATTACCTTTGCAACAAAAATTAGGCTACAGGCGCATCGTAAAGTCGGCATGAAGCATGTGGAGTTCCACAGGGAGGGTTCGATGTGTGGCTTGGTTGCATGCGCCGCAACGCCGTGCCAATGCAAAAGGGCAAGATGACAAAACATACATTAAACATATGATACTTGACAAAATAGAGCGGCTTCTTGACGAAGTGAAGAATGTTAGCGCGGAAAGTTTGGAGGAGATAGAGGCGTTGAGAATAAAGTATCTCGGAAAGAAAGGAGAGATAAACGCCTTGATGGCCGACTTTCGCAGCGTAGAGCCGGAACAGAAGAAAGCCATTGGCATGAGGCTGAACGAACTGAAGCAAGTAGCTACAGAGCGCATAAATGCCCTCAAGGAGCAGTTTGCCGCGCATGTAAATTGCTTTGGTGACAATATGGATCTTACTCGCTCACCCTATCCGATAGGCTTGGGCACCCGTCATCCGCTTTCAATCGTCACCAACGAGATTATAGACATATTCTCAAGGATGGGCTTCGTGCTTGCCGATGGTCCCGAAGTGGAAGACGATTTGCATGTATTCACGAAGATGAACTTTGCCGCCGACCACCCGGCACGCGACATGCAGGACACTTTCTTCGTGGAAGAAAATGGCGATGATGTTACGAAGAACATCATATTGCGGAGCCATACAAGCTCGGTACAGGCTCGCGTCATGGAGACTACCGAGCCTCCCATTCGCGTTATCTGCCCCGGACGAGTTTACCGCAACGAGGCCATTACGGCGCGCGCGCATTGCTTTTTCCACCAAGTGGAGGGGCTTTATGTAGACAGGAATGTTTCTTTCACCGACTTGAAGCAAGTGCTTCTGTCGTTTGCTCGTGAAATGTTCGGCCCCGAAACGAAGATAAGGCTGCGCCCAAGTTACTTCCCATTCACGGAACCGAGCGCAGAAATGGACATATCGTGCCATATCTGTGGCGGCGTGGGCTGCGGTTTCTGTAAGCATACCGGGTGGGTTGAGATACTGGGCTGTGGCATGGTAGACCCCAATGTGCTTGATTTGTGCGGCATAGACAGTGCTGAATACAGCGGTTATGCATTCGGGCTGGGCGTGGAACGCATAGCAAACTTGAAGTATCAAGTCAGCGACTTGCGCCTGTTCTCGGAAAACGACGTGCGTTTTCTCAAAGAATTCGAGTCTGCGAATTGATGCGTGACAGAAATATCGGTTAGGAACGGCAGGCCGAGGGATTTAAACCATCCCATGCCCTGCCGTTCCACGGTCTTTCAATAAGGGGCCATTACTGTGAAACAAGGCAAGTTGTTTACGCGGAGTTACCTGTTCATATTGGCAGCCAATTTTTTGTTGTATTTTAGTTTTTGGCTGCTGATACCCATTCTTCCGTTTTATCTCGAAGAGAAATATGGTTGTCCGGAGGCTGTATTGGGTTTGGTTCTGTGCTGTTACACGGTTAGTGGCTTGTGTGTGCGTCCGTTTTCAGGCTATTTTCTCGACCGTTTCCCGCGCAAACCAATATACATTTTGTGCTATTCGGTTTGCGTTTCCATGTTCTTGGGTTATATTCTGGCTGCATCATTGGCATGGTTCATTGTGTTGCGGACACTTCATGGCATGGCTTTTGGAGGTGTCTCAGTGGGAGGAAACACGCTTTGCGTTGATATCATGCCGAGCAGCAGGCGCGGAGAGGGGCTTGGCTATTATGGCTTGACCAACAACATTGCCATGGCCTTGGGGCCGATGACGGGCTTGTTCATGCACAACCACGTAAGTTACTATGGCATATTTTTCACAGGAATGCTCGTTAGCATGGCCGGACTGCTGTGTGCGTTGGCTGTTAAGGCGCGGATACCGGAGTCAATCAGACTTCGCCATGAACAGTCTGCCACGGCCCTTCCTACGGTGTCGGATATCTCGCCATCACGGAAAGTGTCGCTCGACCGTTTCATACTGCTTAAGGGCATCCCCGTAAGCATTTCGCTGTTGCTGCTTTCGATACCTTACGGAGCCACGACCAACTTCGTGGCTATGTATGCCAAAGAGATACGCATCGACGCGCCAAGTGGCTTTTTCTTCACTCTGATGGCAGCGGGCATGGGTGTGGCACGCATGTTCGCCGGAAAGCAGGTCGACAGGGGATATGTCACACAGTGCATTCATTTTGGCTATTACCCCGTGGCATTCGCTTTCGCAAGTCTCGGGATGTGCCGTTTCTTGGCTGCGTACAGCCTCGAGACTGCAACGGCGGTGTTTTTCGTGGTGCCGGTGCTGCTCGGCATCGGCTTTGGGGTTATGTTCCCGGCTATGAATACGCTCTACATAAACCTTGCGCCTAACAACCAGAGGGCTACGGCCACGAGTACATATCTTACGGCGTGGGACGTAGGCTTGGGCATTGGCATACTTTCGAGTGGCTTCATTGCGCATGTGTTTACTTTCTACATGGTTTACCTCGTAGGCACGGCACTCTGCGTGATGTCGTTGGTTTACTTTGTGCGCAGGGTTACGCCGCACTACAATAAAAATAAGCTTAGATGACAAAGGAGATGGAAACAGAAAGGCCGTCAATGAAAAGGACACGGGTAGTGGCGGCCATAGTGGAGCGCGATGGGTGCTACTTGTGTATGAGGCGATGTCGCAGCCGTTACGCCTACATGTCGGAACGGTGGGAATTTCCGGGCGGAAAGGTGGAACCTGGGGAAAGCGACATAGAGGCGCTTGAGCGTGAAATGCTGGAAGAAATGGATTGGCACATAAGCGTCGGCAAATTCTTGGGTTCGGTAGACTACGATTATCCGGACTTCGGCCTTACGCTCGTTGCCTACTTGTGTACGGCAGAAGACTATAGTTTCAAACTGCTTGAACATATCGATTATAAGTGGTTGACCCGCAACGAACTTTCCACGCTCAATTGGACAGCTGCCGATGAGCAGTTGATAAAAATGACATTTTGAGCAACCATGTATCGATACCGATTGTTGCCTCCATGGGAAAGCCAATGCTCTACATGCAAAACAGGTTTAAGAGAATATTGGAAAATAAAAAATGCGTGTATAATGAAACGTGTTGTTTTCTTACCGTTTTCAATAATGGTCATATATATGATGTGCCGGAATCGTTCAACGATGTCGGAATCCTCATCTGACTCCATTATTCCCACCTTCTCCTATTTGGAAGGTTATACCCCTCTCCCTTATGCCTTAAGCTTTCGGTTGTGACAGCGATAGTCATCTCTTCAAAAGGTTGGTTGAATATTCCGAATGACATGCACTCTATCCAGACGATGAAAAGTGGGATTATCACGACAACCTTATGCTTGGGGATAAAGAATAATTGAGTGCTGATGTACAACAGAATCTTTTCGAAACTGCCTATATCAAGCTTGAAGTACTATATTTGATTGAACCGGAAAAGCCGGAAGCTGCCATCGTGGGCTTACATGTGTTTCAGAAAGCGTTTCGAAACGATTTTCTCTTAACTTAATGACCGGTTCATGATGTGCAACTACGCAAAGCAGACATGCGGCATGCTTGCACGCACTGCCGCTAAAATCTCCATTATGACAGTGATGTCAATTTATTCAATCATCGAAAAATTGGTCATGGCTTATTTTAATCCAACCAACGAGTAAAGTATTATAGCGGTTCTTCTGACAACAGAGCCTTACAGAACAGTTCTTTTGCTTCTTGTTCTTTTTGTACAATTTTAGTTTCATCCCATGTTTCTCCATTCTTAATCGTATTCATCATGGATTTTAATTTGAGGCTATAGGTTTTCATCGCTTCGGCACTGCCAAAATTTTCATATTTTGCGCCCGGGAGATTATTCGTGAATTTTGAATTCATACCTCCGCTGACAAGGCACAGATTCCCAAAACTATGCAGGTGGTTGAAATCCATAGGGTCTTTATCTGTAGGATGCTGTGGATAGAAATGTTCTACAGAAGTTCTGTACGAAAATTCAAAGTCAGTGTCCTTGGTCTTTTTCAACAATAGGTAATCATAAAAGTTGAACACGAAATTTTCTACATGCTCGCCTTTTTGTGGGTACTCGTCTATATTGATATTTGACCATAAGATGTTTTCATTGTGATTTACACTTTCCCCATTATTCTCGAATATAATAGTCTCAAATGGAACTTTAT
>CAZKMT010000080.1:0-7662 GCA_964554115.1 uncultured Prevotella sp. | reverse complement strand
GCGAGTCCTGAATGCAGAAGTTGAGCACGTTGAAGCCCATCTCGCCGAGGGAGGCGGCTGCACTGGCGCCAGCCAGACCCGTGCCGACAACGATGACATCGAGCTTCAGCTTGTTCTTGGGGTTCACCAACCGCTGGTGAGCCTTATAATTGGTCCATTTCTCGGCTACGGGGCCTTCCGGAATCCTTGAATCTAATTGTTTAGCCATGACTATGGGATTATGATTTTTGAGTTATGAATTTTGAATTAACAACACAGACTGGGGGCAAGGCCGAACGCGAAGGCAAGAACCACCACGAGGAAACCCAGCATGAGCAGCGTGGTATATACAAGCCCTATTAGCTTCCAGCGGCAGAACCACACCTTGCCGTTCCATCCAAAGGTCTGCATCGCACTCCAGAATCCATGCGAAAGGTGGAACCAGATGGCCACAATCCACACGATGTAAAGCACAACGTAAAGCGGGTTGCCAAACGTGTCGACAATGTAAGAGAAGCCATCGGCGGGATCGTGGGCGACGATAATGCCGGTAAGCTCTGCAAACATCATGTTGTACCAGAAGTTGAACAGGTGGAGCAGCAGGCCCAGCAATACTATTATGCCCAACACTAGCATGTTCTGCGACGCCCATTCCACCTTGGCCGGACGCGCAGTGACTGCATAACGCTCGCTGCCGCGAGCCTGACGGTTGCGCATCGTGAGCAGGAAAGCATAGACGATGTGAATCACAGCCAAGGCAGCAAGGGCGAGCGTGGCCACGAGGGCGTACCAATTGGCGCCCAAGAACTCACACACCATGTTGTAGCCCTCCGCAGAAAAGAGAGCCACAATGTTCATTGACATGTGGAATGTCAGGAATAGAATAAGCGCGACACCGGTGACCGACATCACTACCTTTCTACCGATAGAAGAATTGATTAACCACATAAATGATTGAAATTTAATTATTTGAATGTTGATATTGTATTTGTTTCACACCGTTTGGCACACCGCCACACATCACTTTGGCTGCAAATGCCATGCAGACCCTACTACAGTATAGGTAAAATGCCATTCTTCGGTGCGCAAAATTACTATAAATTAATGATAAATCAAAGCGTTTTAAAGCAAAAATCGGATTTTATTCTTAATTTTGCGCCAAGATTTAACGGGCATCGGGGTTGGGATGTAGAGCGCCGACAGGCTCCATGCAAAGCCCAACAGGCGTGGCGTAACGCGCCCGACAGGCGGCAGCGACGTGAAAAGGCCGCCGCCAAGCCGTCCAACCCCAAAAAGAATTGCAATGAAATTATGACATTAAACTACGATGTGCTTGTTGTCGGAGGCGGACACGCCGGATGCGAGGCGGCCGCAGCTTCTGCGCGCCTCGGAGCAAAGACGTGTCTTGTGACGATGGACATGAACAAAATCGCTCAGATGAGCTGCAATCCGGCCATAGGCGGCATAGCCAAAGGCCAGATAGTAAGGGAAATCGACGCCCTAGGAGGCCACACGGGGCTTGTCACAGACGCCACGACCATACAGTTCCGGATGCTGAACCGCAGCAAGGGGCCGGCCGTGTGGAGCCCAAGGGCACAGTGCGACCGTGGCAAGTTCATTTGGCAATGGCGGGCAGCGCTCGACGGAACACCCGGTCTCTGCCTGTGGCAAGACCAAGCAGACGAGCTTATCGTGGAAGACGGGCGGGCGGCAGGCGTGCGCACGGTATGGGGCTTTGAACTGAGGGCGCGTTGCGTGGTCATAACCGCCGGCACATTCCTCAACGGCCTCATGCACATCGGACACCGACAACTACCGGGAGGACGCATGGCCGAACCTGCCGTGCCACACCTCACGGAGAGCATCACGCGCCACGGCATACGCTCGGGACGCATGAAGACGGGCACGCCGGTGCGCATAGACCGCCGCACCGTACACTTCGAAGACATGGAAAGACAGAATGGCGAGACCGACTTCCACAGCTTCAGCTATATGCCGCCAGAGCGTCAACTGCGCCAACTGCCGTGCTGGACATGCTACACCAATCCTGCCGTCCATGACACACTGCGCAGCGGACTGGCCGACTCGCCGCTTTACAACGGACAGATAACGGGCATTGGCCCGCGCTACTGCCCGTCAATAGAAACCAAACTGACCACTTTCCCCGACAAACAACAACATCCGCTCTTCCTCGAACCCGAAGGTGAGGATACCAACGAGATGTATCTCAACGGATTCTCTTCGTCACTGCCCGCCGACATACAAATATCCGCATTGCACAAAATACCAGCACTGCGCGATGTGAGAATCTACAGACCCGGATATGCGATAGAATACGATTTCTTCGATCCAACGCAATTGAAGCACACGTTGGAATCAAAGATTATTGACGGATTATTCCTTGCCGGACAGGTAAACGGGACTACAGGTTACGAGGAAGCTGCCGGACAAGGGCTTGTGGCGGGAGTAAATGCTGCCATAAAATGCGGCGGGGGCGAACCGTTCGAAATGCGGCGCGATGAGAGTTATATCGGAGTGCTTATCGATGACCTTGTGACAAAGGGCGTTGACGAACCCTACCGAATGTTCACATCAAGGGCCGAATATCGCATATTATTGCGACAAGATGATGCCGACGCACGGCTTACTGAACGCGCCTATGCCATAGGCTTGGCCAACCGCGAGCGTTACGACTGGTGGATGGAAAAGAAAGAAGCCATCGGGAAAACCATCAATTTCTGCAAACAGACCATCGTCAGGCCTGCGGAAATAAATTCATTCTTGGAAAACCACTCCACCACCCCACTCCACGAAAGTTGCAAACTGATAGACCTCATAGGCCGACCACAACTGACCATCGCCATGCTTTCCGACATACTGCCCGCACTGAAAGCCCAACTCGACGCCCCACGCAACCGAAAGGAAGAAATTGCGGAGGCAGTGGAAATACGCATAAAATACAAAGGATATATTGAACGAGAACGCATGGTGGCTGAAAAGATGAACCGTCTCGAAGATATAAAAATAAAGGGAGTGTTCAATTATGCCGAACTACACCAACTGTCTACCGAGGCACGGCAGAAGCTCGCCGCCATAGATCCCGAAACGCTGGCACAGGCAGGCAGAATACCCGGTGTGTCGCCAAGCGACATCAACGTGATGCTGGTGCTCATGGGGCGGTGAAAGCTAGCGCGACGCAGGTGGCCTTGAAAGCTGCTGTTGGCAACGCAAGCCACAAAGTTCCACGTGAAACAATTAAGTAAAGTAAACATAGATAATTCATTGATTATGAACAACAAAACATTACTTGCGAACCTGAGAAGCATTCAGGACTTCCCAAAGAAAGGAATCAACTTCCGCGACGTTACAACCTTGTTCAGAAACCCGGAATGTCTGCACATAATGGTAGACGAACTATATGAAATCTACAAGGGACACGGCATCACAAAGATTGTGGGAATAGAGAGCCGCGGGTTCGTCTTGGCATCCGCCTTAGCCATTAAGCTCAACGCCGGCGTAGTGCTCTGCCGCAAGCCGGGTAAGCTGCCGGGCAACACAATACAGGAAAGCTATACCAAGGAATACGGAACGGACACCATAGAGATAAGCGAAGATGCCATAACCGCAAACGATGTGATATTGCTTCACGATGACCTGCTTGCCACCGGAGGCACTATGAACGCCGCATTCAAACTCGTAAAGAAGTTCAACCCGAAGAACATTTACGTCAACTTCATAATAGAAATAAGCGATCACGGACTGAATGGGCGCGACATATTCGACAAAGACACGGAAATAACCACACTGTTGAAAGTGTAAACATAGGCGACGACAGCCTTAATGGGGCAAGCCACGACAAGGGTCGACAAACATTTCCGCTGATGCCGAAACGTACCGATGCTTCATGCGGCCACAAGCAAAACACCAGACGGAAACGAGAAAGGCTGATGCACATTACACGACACCCAATGATATGCCACCGGAGAACACGCGAAAACCTCTGGTGGCATATAAGTTGGCAAACAAACCAACCATGGGCACTCGTTCTTCAAAGGCACTCACCCACCCCTTTCCATCACCCCATGCCGCTCCGGCGACACATCCGGCCCTCCGCCACGATTCTCCTGCACATCCCACAATGCCTTAATCGCAAAGCACAAGAGACGGACAGGAAGCCAAAGGTGAAGTTTCACGTGAAACTTTAGTGACATAAGCAACTGCAAAAGAAGAAGTTATAAACGATGACAAAAGAAGAAAACGAGAAGCGACTGGCCTACCTTAAAGGCATAGTAAGCCGTCTTCCGGAGAAGCCCGGCAGCTATCAGTATTACGATGAGTACGGAACGATAATCTACGTTGGCAAGGCCAAGAACTTGAAAAGCCGCGTATCATCATACTTCCACTCCGAGACAGACCGTTTCAAGACCAAAGTGCTCGTCAGCAAGATACACAACATATCCTACACCGTGGTGAACACGGAGGAAGACGCGCTGCTGCTGGAAAACAATCTTATAAAGAAATATAATCCAAAATACAATGTACTGCTAAAGGACGGCAAGACATACCCCAGCATTTGCGTCACAAACGAACCGTTCCCACGCATATTCAAGACCCGCACAATAAATAAGAAGTGGGGCACTTACTATGGCCCCTACTCCAACATTGGCACCATGAACGCCATATTGGAACTGATAAAGAAACTCTACCGCCCGCGCACCTGCCGCTACCCGATAACATCAGAGGGAATAGAACAGAAGAAATACCGCCTTTGTCTCGACTATCACATAAACAATTGCAATGGCCCATGCGTTGGCAAACAGTCGATGGAAGAATACCGACAGGGCATTGAGCAGGCGCGGGAGATTCTGAAAGGCAACACGAGAGGGCTGCTGCGCGACATACGCAGACAGATGGAGAACCTTGCGGAAGAACTGCGCTTCGAAGAGGCAGAGGCGGCAAAGCAACGCTACATGCTCATAGACAGCTTCGTATCAAAGAGCGAGGTAGTAAGCCACACCATCGATAACGTTGACGTATTCTCAATAACGAGCGATGAAAAGACCGCATTCATTAACTATATCCACGTGAGCAACGGCAGCATCAACCAATCGTTCACCTTTGAATACAAGAAACGGCTCAACGAGAGCGACAGTGAGCTGCTGTCGCTCGGCGTGGTCGAGATGCGCGGACGCTTTGCAAGCACGTCAAAAGAGATAATCCTGCCGTTCACACTCGACTTGAACCTCGATGGAATAACGTTCACCGTGCCCCATCGCGGCGACAAGAAGACGCTGCTTGACCTGTCGGTGATGAACTGCAAACAGTACCGATTCGACCGTCTGAAACAGGCCGAAAAGCTCAATCCTGAGCAAAAAGCGGTCCGCCTGATGAAAGAAATACAAACTACATTGCATCTGCCCACACTGCCCTACCGGATTGAATGCTTCGACAACTCCAACATATCCGGAAGCGATGCCGTGGCCGCCTGCGTGGTGTTCAAGAAGATGAAGCCCAGCAAAAACGACTATCGGAAATACAACATAAAGACCGTTACCGGGCCTGACGACTACGCCTCGATGAAAGAAGTGGTGAGGCGGCGGTACAGCCGACTGGCCGAGGAACAACAACCCATGCCCGACCTCATAATCACCGATGGCGGACGAGGCCAAATGGAGGTGGTGAGACAGGTCATAGAAGACGAGCTTCATCTGCAGATACCCATCGCCGGACTGGCCAAAGACGACCGTCACCGCACCAATGAACTGCTCTATGGCTTCCCTCCCAAAGTAATCGGCATGAATACCGACAGCGAACTGTTCCGCCTGCTCACACACATACAGGACGAGGTTCACCGCTTCGCCATCACATTCCACCGCGACAAGCGCTCAAAACACGCCCTCCATTCCGAACTGGACGACATACGCGGCATCGGACCAAAGACGCGCGACGTCCTGTTGAAAGCCATGAAGAGCGTGAAGCGCATCCGCGAGGCCAACCTGCCTGAACTCGCCAAGGTCATCGGGGCATCGAAAGCAAACATTATATACGCCCATTTTCATCCATCCGATGAGCCTCCCACAGGTCATCAAGGCGATGCCTGACGCCGCACGGTAACCCACGACGCAACGGAACAAGCACGAGAAAAGGTGAACCAAAACCAAACCGAGCGAGTTTTCTAAACCAGTTTTCATCGAAGATAAAACAAGAAAAACATGCCATCGGGACATGGAAAATCCACCGGCAAAACCGGATTTATCTCGTCCGAAACTTGCCGTTGCCAAAACAAAAACACTTTTCCCCGAAATGCGCGCAAAATGGAGTATATTTATTAAAGCATTGATATACAGTTTATTACACTAAACAGCAATGTCAATGGAGGTGAAACAAGGCAAAAAACAGACTTGAAAAACCGGCAAAACGCACCGTTTTTGGACTGCGAAACCTTTAGATTTGCACCTTGCAAACTAAAGGTTTCGCACCGACATTCTCAAAAAACCACCTTGAAGATCCGCAGCGAGTGCCCCGCAAACAGGTTCGCGCCATCTTATTTCACGAAAATGAAAAGTAAAAGATTTTTACCAAAACGAAGCCGGAAACCATACCGACACTATCCCGAAACTCTGCAGAATCATGGTTCGGTCAAGCCGGGCGACAATATAGACAGCACACCGACTGTGGCGACAAGGCCACGACAGTATGCCGCTGCCCCGCATTTTTTAGACGGAAAAGTTTGAAAAAGGCAGGACGAGCCTTGGCCATTCGAATAAAAATAGCTATTTTTGCCTTTATAACCCCGCCAAAAGCACGGCCTGCCCCAC
Source organism: uncultured Prevotella sp. (assembly GCA_964554115.1). GTDB lineage: Bacteria > Bacteroidota > Bacteroidia > Bacteroidales > Bacteroidaceae > Prevotella. The sequence goes on along the minus strand of CAZKMT010000080.1, from coordinate 865 downwards.
CCCGCAATGGAAACAAAGAGAGCGGCAGTGCCCAAACAAAAACGACAACGACAAATGAAAGTAGTGATACAACGTGTTAGCCGCGCGTCAGTAACCATAGACGGACAAGTAAAGTCGGCCATAGGACGCGGCTTCATGATACTGCTCGGCATAGGTCATGACGACACACGCGACGACGCTGACCGGATAGTAAAGAAAGTGTCTTCGCTGCGCATCTTCGACGATGCCGATGGCGTGATGAACCTGCCCATAACCGCCGTTGGTGGCGAAGTGATGGTAGTCAGCCAGTTTACGCTCATGGCATCATGCAAGAAAGGCAACCGCCCCTCGTGGATACGCGCCGCCGGCCACGACTTGGCCATACCGCTCTACGAATATTTCTGCCGCGAGATGAGCCTGGCCATAGGCAAGGAAGTGGCCACGGGCGAGTTCGGTGCAGACATGAAGGTGGAGCTGGTCAATGACGGCCCGGTGACCATCTGCATGGACACGAAGAACATGGAGTGAAAACAATGATTGACAGAGCACGCATAACAAAAACGCAACAGAGTCATAATGATTGGCATTTACCTGCCCAAGTTCTGCAAACACGCATCGGACGAGTTCGTATTCTGCCCATACTGGCAAATCTGCAACGTGCTCAGATATGTCACAGACACCAAGTCCACCACCGTAAAGCCGCACTGCGATGGGGTCGACCATATCTTCACAAACGACCCGGCAACAGGCAACGACCCGACATGGGTAACGCGCATAGAGCACAATACTTGCAGACGCACAACACAAACATCAACTGACGCCACTATACGGCAATCAAAACCATCACAGATAAATATTCCACAGACATGGACGACATGACAATCCG
>CAZKMT010000079.1:0-7670 GCA_964554115.1 uncultured Prevotella sp. | reverse complement strand
TGGACGGTGCTCGACCCAGCGAGTTCGCCAACTTTCAGCCTGAATACAAACCATGACTATGGCGACCTTGTGAGGCCGTTCATGGAGATTTGGGTGTCGGCATCGAGCGCGTTGGGTATCGAGAACGGCGTGAGCCAGACCGTTGACGGCTGCCCTGCGGGCAAGTATCGCCTCACGGCAGCCGTCCTGGCTACGCGCCAGAACCGCAGCGGCGACGTGAACGGTGTGACGCTGTTCATCAACGAGAAGAGCGTGGAGTGCCACACGGCAAACAATACGCCCGAGATCTACACCATCGACTACGACATGGAGGCCGAGGGAAGCATTACAGTCGGCCTCCATATCGATGCTTCCACGGATGCCAACTGGGTGGCTTGGGACAACGTGAAGCTCGAGTATATGGGAATGCCGGTGGCAGACGGCATCGCCTCGGTGGCCGCAGGCGACGACGGCTCGGCTCCGGTGTACAACCTGCGGGGCATGGTCGTGGCAGTGTCGGCCTCGGGGCCGGACGGTCTTCCCAAAGGAGTCTACATATATAAAGGCAGGAAAGTGGTCAAGTGAGGCCGCGTTCTGTGTTGCCGACATGTTGTGGCGTGTGACCAGTTCTGTCCGTTGTGGCCTACTCGGTTTTGTATATCGGCGTGGTGGAGCTGTCGGAGGCTGACAGGTCTTGCGCCACTTGCTGTATCTTCCCCGCCGTTATCGCGTCTATGCTGGCGGATGGTTCATAGATGTCTTTCTCGCGCCCATAGGGCAGGAAGTCGTTCCGGAAGTCGAACGTGAAGCTCTCGCTGTTCTCGCAGGCACCGCGAGTTGCCTCTTAATTTGCCTTTTTGCTGCGGCAGGTTGCGTTGGTTAAGTCTGTCTGTGGCAGGACGGAAATCAGGCGCGTCCGTCACAATTGCCATCTCACGGATTAATACATGGAAACATATGTTAAACACCGGGCGCAAACGGCGCGTGAGAATCGTGTATTTGCAAATTCCAGTCCGCCGATGGCAAATACGCCCAAAATGAGCGTGCAATCGCAAGTAGCCGACAATAAGGATAATGGCGTGTGTGTGATAAGGGCTGTGCAACGGTGCGGATTTTGCTACACCCATAAAACGCCCATGAAACGTAGCAATATGCCGACAAGCTGTTTGCGAAACGCACCATATCGCGCCTTGAAACAGTGCGTTTTGCGGTTCGAAACGGCCTGAATCGCCTTGCAAAACGGCCCGAATGGCAACGCAAGGTGGTGGGGCGGACAGTCCGTATGCTGCTCCGCCCCGTCTTTCCTTTCCTATTTTGGTGTGCGCGGAAGTGTTAAAATCCGGTTTTGCCGGGGAGTAATCGTGCGTGAATTCATGTCTTGTCGCGGCTTTTTTATGTCAATGCGCGGCAGTGTTGCGCCTGCCGTCCGGTACGGCCGGGGCTTTCCGTGCGTGGCGTTTTCCGTGTGCCGTGCATTGACAGGCGCGATGTGTGGCAGGCAAATCACATTTATTTTGCCGAAACACTTGCCCGTGGAGCCGTAATTTCGTAACTTTGCAATCCCAATTATGCGTCGGCCTGCGGTCGGCGCGGCAGTGAGATTCGATTATGGATGGCGCAAACAATAGTCAAAATGAGTTTGTGCGGCAGGTGGCCGAGCAGAAATATGAGTACGGCTTTACCACCGACGTGCATACCGAGATAATAGAAAGGGGCTTGGACGAGGGCGTTGTGCGCCTCATTTCGGAGAAGAAAGGCGAGCCGGAATGGATGCTCGACTTCCGCCTGAGGGCATATCGCCACTGGCTGACGATGGAGCAGCCCTCGTGGGGGCACGTCCACCTGCCGGAGATAGACTACCAGGCCATATCTTACTATGCCGACCCGATGGCGGGAAAAGGCGCGGGGGGCAAGAAAGAGATAGACCCGGAGCTGGTCAAGACGTTCGACAAGCTTGGCATACCGATAGAGGAACGCCTGGCTTTGAGCGGCGTGGCCGTAGACGCCATCATGGATTCCGTGTCGGTCAAGACCACGTTCAAGGAGGCATTGGCTGAGAAAGGCATAATTTTCTGTTCCATCGGCGACGCCATCCGGCTGTACCCCGACATGGTGCGGGAGTATCTGGGCACGGTGGTGCCCTATGGCGACAATTTCTTCGCGGCGCTCAACAGCGCGGTGTTCAGCGACGGCTCGTTCGTCTACGTGCCGAAAGGTGTGCGCTGCCCCATGGAGCTGAGCTCTTATTTCCGCATCAACGCGCGCAACACTGGGCAGTTTGAGCGCACGCTGATAGTGGCCGACGACGATTCTTACGTGTCGTACCTTGAGGGTTGCACCGCTCCCATGCGCGATGAGAACCAGCTTCATGCCGCCATCGTGGAGATAGTGGTCAAGGACAGGGCTGAGGTGAAGTATTCCACGGTGCAGAATTGGTATCCGGGCGACGAGCGGGGGCGCGGCGGGGTGCTCAACCTCGTGACCAAGCGCGGCGACCTGCGCGGCGAGGGCAGCAGGCTGTCGTGGACGCAGGTGGAGACCGGCTCTGCCGTTACGTGGAAATATCCGTCGTGCATATTGCGCGGCGACAACTCGGTGGCGGAGTTTTACTCCGTGGCCGTCACCAACAACCATCAGGAAGCCGACACCGGAACGAAGATGATTCACTTGGGACGCAACACCAAGAGCACCATCATAAGCAAGGGAATATCGGCGGGCAGGAGCCAGAACTCCTACCGTGGATTGGTGCGCGTGGCCCCGGGGGCGGATGGCGCGCGCAACTATTCGTCGTGCGACTCGCTGTTGCTGGGCAGCGACTGCGGCGCGCACACCTTCCCGTATATGGACATCCGCAACGATACGGCCGTTGTTGAGCACGAGGCCACGACGAGCAAGATAAGCGAAGACCAGCTCTTCTACTGCAATCAGCGGGGAATACCTACCGAGCAGGCCGTGGGACTGATAGTGAACGGCTACGCCAAGGAGGTGCTCAACAAGTTGCCAATGGAGTTTGCGGTGGAGGCGCAGAAGCTGCTCAGTGTGTCGCTCGAGGGCACGGTGGGCTGATTAGGCCATGAACGAGACGGACGCCGCATGTGTCGCGGACTAGCGGAGCTATGGTCCGGGCCGCACGCGCCAATGGTGAGTATCGCAAAGAATCGCGCTTTCGGGCGCTTAATAGAAAAAACATGTTAGAAGTAAAAGACCTCCATGCCTGTATAGGTGGCAAAGAAATATTGCGAGGCATCAACCTCACTGTCAACGATGGTGAGACACACGCCATAATGGGCCCCAACGGGTCGGGTAAATCCACGCTGAGCGCGGTTCTCGTGGGCAACCCTCTTTATGAGGTGACGGGTGGCACGGCTGTGTTCAACGGCAAGAACCTACTTGAAATGAAGCCCGAGGACAGGGCGCACGAGGGTCTGTTCCTGTCGTTTCAGTATCCGGTGGAGATTCCCGGCGTGTCGATGACCAACTTCATGCGCGCCGCCGTCAATGAGAAACGCAAGTATGAGGGCAAGGAACCAATGAGTGCCGGCGACTTTCTCAAGATGATGCGCGAGAAGCGCAAGGTGGTGGATTTGGACAGCAAGCTGGCCAACCGCTCAGTGAACGAAGGCTTCAGCGGCGGAGAGAAGAAACGCAACGAGATATTTCAGATGGCCATGCTCGAGCCGAAGCTCTCGATACTTGATGAGACCGACTCCGGGCTTGACGTCGATGCGTTGCGTGTCGTGGCCGAAGGCGTGAACAAACTGAAGTCTCCGCAATCGAGTTGCATAGTCATAACTCATTACCAAAGGCTGCTCGACATACTCAAGCCCGACGTGGTTCATGTGCTGTACAACGGGCGCATAGTGAAGACCGGTGGCCCGGAACTGGCACTGGAGATAGAGAATCGCGGCTTCGATTGGATTAAGGAAGAGACCAGGGAGGGCTGACCATGAGCGCCTACGTCAACCCATCATCATCCTCGGCGGATGCCGAAAGGCAGTATGCCGACCTGTACAATGGCTCGCGCGACATTTTGTGCGCCCACGGCGTCGGCGTGATGAACGCCGTCCGCGATGCGGCCTATGCCGACTTTATGCGCATGGGCTTCCCCTCGCGCAAAGTGGAACGCTACAAATATACCGACATCGCGGCGTTGTTTGCCCCCGACTACGGGGTAAACCTCAAGCGGCTTGAATTTGCCGTGAACCCTTACGAGGCTTTCAAGTGCGATGTTCCGAACCTGAGCACGTCGCTTTATTTCGTGGTCAACGATGCCTTTTATTCCAAGGCGCGGCCGAAAGGGCATCTTCCGGAAGGCGTTATAGTGGGGTCTTTGGCCGAGGAAGCGGCCAGAAATCCCGACTTCATCGAGAAATATTATGCCAAGATAGCCGCTACGGGAGACGATGCCGTGACGGCGTTGAACACGATGCTGGCGCAAGACGGCTTGCTTGTCTACGTGCCGCGGGGCGTGGTGGTAGACCGCGCGGTGCAGGTCATCAACATCTTGCGTTCCGACGTTGACTTAATGGCCAACCGCAGGGTACTGATTATTGTGGAGGAAGGTGCCGAAGTGAAGCTGCTCTTCTGCGACCACGCCGCCGATGACCGCCGCTTTCTTACCACCCAGGTGATAGAGGCATACGTGGGACGCGATGCCGGGCTCGACCTATATTGTCTCGAAGAGACCCATGCCAAGAACGCCAGGGTGAGCAACCTGTACATCGAGCAGCAGGCGGGCAGCCGCGTGAACCACAACATAATCACGCTTCACAACGGAGTTACGCGCAACAGGACCGACCTCGCATTCAAAGGCGAGGGCGCAGAGTGCAACCTTTGCGGCTGCGTGATTGCCGACAAGCGCCAGCATGTGGACAACAACACGCTGATTGACCATGGCGCGCCGCGCTGCACGAGCAACGAGCTTTACAAATATGTGCTCGACGGACAGGCTACCGGCGCGTTTGCCGGGCGCGTGCTCGTGAGGCATGGCGCCCAGAATACCGTCTCGCAGGAGACCAACCAGAACCTCTGCGCCACCAAGGCGGCCCGTATGTACACTCAGCCCATGCTGGAAATCTACGCCGACGACGTGAAGTGCGCCCACGGTTCCACCGTGGGGCAGCTCAACGATGCGGCGCTCTTCTATATGCGCCAGCGAGGCATACCGCTCAAGGAAGCGAAGCTGTTGCTGGAGTTCGCCTTCGTAAACGAGGTGATAGACCAGATGCAACTTGCGCCGTTGCGCGACCGCCTGCACTATCTCGTGGAGAAACGCTTCCGCGGAGAGCTTAACAAGTGCGAGGGTTGCAAGCTGTGCAAATGACAGATAAAACCACTGTTCATGGGTTACGTATTGAGCGATGTCCGCAATGACTTCCCCATTTTGTCGCGGACGGTATATGGAAAGCCGCTCGTCTATCTCGACAATGCGGCGACAACGCAGAAGCCTCTGTGCGTTCTCGACGCCATGCGCGACGAGTACATTAACGCAAACGCCAATGTGCATCGGGGTGTCCACTACCTGTCACAGCGGGCCACCGATTTGCATGAGGCGGCGCGTGAGACCGTGCGCCGGTTCATCAACGCCGGGAGTACGGGCGAGATTGTCTTCACGCGCGGCACCACGGAGAGCATAAACCTTGTGGCTTCGTCTTTTTGCGAGGCTTGCATGCAGCCCGGCGACGAGGTGATAGTGTCCGTGATGGAGCACCATTCAAACATCGTGCCGTGGCAGTTGCAGGCCGCCAAGCGCGGCATAGCCATCCGTGTGGTTCCCATCGACGGTCGCGGAAACCTCCGTCTCGATGAACTGGAGAAGATGTTCGGCGAGAAGACCAAGATTGTGAGCGTCGCCCATGTGAGCAATGTGCTCGGGACTGTCAATCCCGTGGGCGAAATCGTGCGCATGGCCCATGCCCGTGGTGTGCCCGTGTTGGTCGACGGGGCGCAGAGCGCGCCCCATTTCCGCGTCGATGTAAGAGACATGGACTGCGACTTCTTCGTGTTTAGCGGCCACAAGATGTACGGCCCCACAGGCATCGGCGTCCTTTATGGCAAGGAGGAATGGCTCGACCGCCTGCCTCCATATCAGGGAGGGGGCGAGATGATTGAGAGCGTGAGTTTCGAGAAGACGGTATTCGAGCGCCCTCCACTGAAGTTCGAGGCAGGCACGCCCGACTATGTCGCCACCCACGGACTGGCCAAGGCGATAGAATACATGGAGTGGCTGGGGCTTGACAACATAGCCGCCCACGAGCGCGGGCTCACGGAATACTGCATGGAGCGGCTGCGCGACATCGATGGCATCAGGCTTTTTGGCGAATCTGAGCATAAAGACGCCGTGGTGTCGTTTCTCGTTGGCGACATCCACCACCTCGACATGGGCACACTGCTCGACCGCCTCGGCATAGCCGTCCGCACCGGCCACCATTGCGCCCAGCCGCTGATGGACCGTCTCGGCGTGTTGGGAACGGTTCGCGCCTCATTCGCGTTGTATAACACCAAGGAGGAGGTTGACGCCCTCGTTGATGGTGTGCGGCGTGTCTGTAGGATGTTCTGATGCCGCCATCGCGACATTCCGGCAACGTCCGCGCGTGTCGGCGTAGGGCGGTGGCGTGATTTTCAAATGGACACAAACATTAATATGCTTTCAAGTCATTATTTTGATGGACTGGTGGAGGCGGGATGCGACGAGGCCGGACGCGGATGCCTGGCCGGCAGCGTCTATGCCGCCGCGGTGATACTGCCGCCGGACTATGCCGATGAACGTCTCAACGACTCGAAGAAACTGACGGCGCGGCAGCGCGCCGGGCTGCGGGTGGCAATAGAACGCGACGCCGTGGCATGGGCCATAGGCATTGCCACACCCGAAGAGATAGACCGCATGAACATTCTCAACGCCAGTCTGCTGGCCATGCACCGCGCGCTCGATGCCCTTGCGGTGCGCCCGGAGGCCATAATCGTGGACGGCAACCGCTTCACGCCATACCGCGGCCTGCCTTGCGCCACCATCGTAAAGGGTGACGGCAAGTATCTCTCAATAGCCGCCGCGAGCATACTGGCCAAGACATACCGCGATGACTACATGGACGGCTTGGCCGAACAATATCCTCAATACGGCTGGAAAGGCAACAAGGGCTATCCCACCAAGAAGCACCGCGAGGCGATAAAAGCATTCGGTATCACCCCACTGCACCGGCGGACGTTCAATCTTTTGGGAGACACGCAACTCGAACTGTGGGGCGAAAAGGGCTGAACGCGGCAGCGTCCGGCCCGTTTGTTTGTGGATGGACATACCGACCGGCACGCCAAGTTCGGGCTTGGCAGGCGGCGGTTGCCATCCGGAGCGTTCGCTGTCCGCCCTCCTGACCTGCGGAAGCGGCTGCCCCCAGCGTGCGAACGCTGCCGAGGGGGAAGCACGGCAGAGTGTGACTACTGTCCGCAAGTTGTTCCGATAAGTCGGCGACACATTCCTTATAGTGCGCCTGCCTTGCTGCGGAAAGCTGCGATTTTGTAAAGATATTTCGCAAGGCGCACCGCTTTGCCACAGCATTTCGGAGCGCATCGCAAGTGTTTGGTTTCCAGATAGTTTGCAAGACGTGCCGTTTTGACCCGTAAAACGCCCCGTTTCATCCTCCAAAACAGGCCGTTTCGCAGCCCGAAACGGCCTGTTTCGCAATGCGATTCGGCAG
>CAZKMT010000078.1:0-8178 GCA_964554115.1 uncultured Prevotella sp. | reverse complement strand
ATTGCCGGCTTCTTTTCAAAGAAACAGTATGCCGCGATAGCCGACAGGGAATTGGTAATGACCATGACATGACGGGATTCCAACTGGCGGTTCACTTCCGAGAGCAACCTGTCATACACGCCGAACCTGGCCAACGTGCCGCGGAAACGGCACAGCGTAGTGCTGTCCGGCACCTCATCATCCATGCCAAGATCGGCAAACCGGCTGAAAGAAAGATGGTCGTTGACTTGTTCCTCTATTTCCCCGTCACTCAACCCATACCATACACGCATGAGTTCCATGCGGAACAGCACCATGCTGTCATAACACGGACGGCCTGTCGGAGAAATGCCTTTGCCATAAGCCGGTTCAATCAGACTGCGCAGGGCAGACCTGTCCATCACGGCGTTTGTCCGGTTGAAAAACTACGATTTCACCTTGCGCCTTTGCAACTGCAAGTCACAAAAACTCATTTGGGGTGTTTCTTCGCGGTTTCATGACCTAAAATACAACTTTTTCAGCATATTACCAACATCTTCATTGACGAAGTTTTGCAGAGGTCTCAAATAAAGTATGCCGGCCTGCGAGAGGCTTCACGCGCACAACGGCGGACAAATCCAAATCCGTCCTCTTCCGGGGCATGCCCAATTTTGAGGCCAGACTGCGAACTTGAAAAACCGTGGCATTCATCCCCACCGACGGTGATTGTCCGCTGCGGGAGGCGGTATGGCGCGCGACAAGCCAATATTTTCATAAATCCCTTTGCCTATATTGGAAATTATGCTAACTTTGCAGCCCGACAGTAAAGGGATTTACTATGAAAGATATAAGCGACACAGAAAAAAAGTCGATGAAGTGGCACGAGCTAAAAGACATATTCTTCATCTTCATGGGCATACTCTGCTACGCCACGGGGTTCACGGCGTTTGTGCTTCCGGAGCAGGTTGTGATGGGAGGAATCTCCGGCGTGTCCGCTCTGCTGTTCTACGCTTTCGGCCTTACGCCCGCCATTTCCATCTGGGTGTTCAACATCATACTGCTGCTGATTGCCATGCACGCGCTGCCTCGACAGTTCACCGTGCGCACCATATTCGGCGTGACGGTGCTGTCGGCCTTGGTGGGGGTACTCCTGCCGCTGTTCGCCCACTTCCCCGTAATCACCGCCGGCGAAGACAAATTCATGCACGTACTCATCGGAGGGTCGCTCGCAGGCGCGGGCCTGGGTCTCGTGTTCTCACACAACGGCTCGACAGGCGGCACCGACATCATCATCGCCCTGCTGAACAGACGCTTCAACATGAGCTTCGGGCGCGCCATGCAACTCATCGACATCACCATCATTAGCTCATCGTACCTGCTCTTCCACAGCATGGAGACCATAGTCTACGGCGTGGCCTTCACGCTGACAGCCAGTTTTGTGTGCGACTACGTGGTCAACGGCACGCGCCAGACGATGCAGTTTATCATCATTTCAAAGGAATACGAGAAGATAGCCGACATGGTCAACAACCGCGTACACCGTGGGGTGACACTCGTGGAGGGCAAAGGATGGTTCTCAAAGAACGAAGTGAACATACTGATAGTGATGTGCCGCCGTTACGAGTCGCACGACCTGATGGACCACATAAAGAGCATCGACCCAAACGCCCTCGTGTCGCAAACGTTCTGCCACGGTGTGTTCGGCATGGGCTTCGACAAAATAAAATGACCCGCCGACCTCCGCAGGCTCCATGTGAGGGGCGGACGGATACACCATCTGGCGGCAGGAGCGGAAAAACATTCCGTTTTTCTTGCGCGGTTCGCATTTATTTGTTACCTTTGCACCGCCGAAAAAACAAAGGAAGGGGCGTAGCCCAGTTGGTTTAGAGCGCCGCAGTCACATTGCGGAGGTCATCGGTTCGAGCCCGATCGTCCCTACTTCCTACATAATGACAACAGGGAAAGAGGCCGCTCCTTTATGCTTATGAAAGGAGAATGGCAGGAACATTCTCCCGAGAGCAGCAAAATCTTTTTCCATGAACGAAAGCGCGTGGCGGCAGGCAAGGCCACGCGAGGGCAAGGGTCGTGGCGCACGACTCTGCCAATATGTCACACACAACTGCCAAGGCACGCTTTTTGTCCATCATCTTTACGGATATTCAAACCAAAACGACAGAAAGGAGAAAACCATGACATTAGACAAATTCACAATCAAGGCCCAAGAGGTCATACAGGCGGCCGTAAGCGCAGCCACGACAAACGGGCAGCAAGCAATAGAGCCTGTACACCTGCTGAAAGGAGTGATGGAGAAGGCGAAAGACGTGGCCAACTTCATCTTCCAGAAACTGGGCGTGAACGCGGCGCACATGGCAACGCTCATCGAACAGGAGATAAAGCACCTGCCGCGCGTGGAGGGCGGCCAGCCTTACCTAAGCAACGACTCCAACCGCGTGCTGCAGCAAGCCATCGAATACTCGGGCAAGATGGGCGATGCGTTCGTGAGCGTGGAGCCGATGTTGCTGGCTCTGCTCCACGTCAACTCCACCGCCAGCCGCATACTGCAAGATGCCGGATGCTCGGAAAAGGAGATGCAGACGGCCATCAACGAACTGCGCAAGGGCGAGAAAGTGACTTCGCAATCGGCAGACGACAACTACCAAAGCCTGGAGAAATACGCCAAGAACCTCGTGGGAGAGGCGCGCCAAGGCAAGCTCGACCCCGTGATAGGGCGCGACGACGAGATACGCCGCGTGCTTCAGATACTGTCGCGCCGCACCAAGAACAACCCCATACTGATAGGCGAGCCGGGCACCGGCAAGACGGCCATCGTGGAAGGTCTGGCGCAGAGGATTGTGAGAGGCGACGTGCCGGAGAACCTGAAAGACAAGGAGGTGTATTCGCTCGACATGGGCGCGCTGGTGGCCGGAGCGAAGTACAAGGGCGAGTTTGAGGAACGTCTGAAGAACGTCATCAACGAGGTGACGAAGAGCGAGGGACGCATAATACTCTTCATCGACGAAATACACACCCTCGTGGGGGCGGGAAGAGGCGATGGCGCGATGGACGCGGCCAACATACTGAAGCCCGCCCTGGCGCGTGGCGAGCTGCGCAGCATAGGGGCCACCACGCTCAACGAGTACCAGAAGTACTTTGAAAAGGACAAGGCACTCGAACGGCGTTTCCAGACCGTGATGGTGGACGAGCCTGACGAGCTAAGCGCCATCAGCATACTGCGCGGACTGAAGGAACGCTACGAGAACCACCATAAGGTGAGAATACAGGACGATGCGTGCATAGCCGCCGTCAAACTGTCGGAGCGGTACATCTCAGACCGCTTCCTGCCCGACAAGGCCATCGACCTGATGGACGAGGCGGCGGCCAAACTGCGAATGGAGCGCGACTCCGTTCCGGAGGAGCTTGACGAGACGACGCGGCGGCTGAAGCAACTCGAGATTGAGCGCGAAGCCATAAAGCGCGAGAACGACACGCCCAAAATCGAGCAGCTCGACAAGGAAATAGCGGAGCTGAGAGACCAGGAGAAGCAGTTCCGCGCGAAATGGGAAGGCGAGCGTGCTTTGGTGAACAAGATACAAGAGGACAAGCAACAGATGGAGAATCTCAAGCTCGAGGCAGAGCGGGCTGAGCGCGAAGGCAACTATGAGCGCGTGGCCGAGATACGCTACGGACGGCTGAAAGCCCTCGAAAACGACATCGCCACGATACAGAAACAACTGCACGACGCGCAGGGGGGCGACGCGATGGTGCGCGAGGAGGTCACCGCCGATGACATAGCCGAGGTGGTGAGCCGCTGGACTGGCATCCCCGTGACGCGCATGATGCAGAGCGAACGCGAAAAACTGCTGCACCTCGAAGAGGAGTTGCACAAGCGCGTGATAGGACAGGACGAGGCGATAACAGCCGTCAGCGACGCCGTGCGCCGCAGCCGCGCCGGACTGCAAGACCCGAAAAGGCCGATAGCGTCGTTCATCTTTCTCGGGACAACGGGCGTGGGCAAGACGGAACTGGCGAAGACTTTGGCCGAATACCTGTTCAACGATTACTCGATGATGACGCGGATAGACATGAGTGAGTACCAGGAGAAATACAGCGTGAGCCGCCTCATAGGCGCGCCCCCGGGATACGTGGGCTACGACGAGGGCGGACAGCTCACCGAGGCCGTGCGCCGCAAGCCCTACTCCGTGGTGTTGTTTGACGAGATTGAGAAAGCCCATCCCGACGTGTTCAACATCCTCTTGCAGGTGCTCGACGACGGACGGCTCACCGACAACAAGGGGCGCACGGTGAACTTCAAGAACACCATCATCATAATGACGTCAAACATGGGCAGCCAGTACATACAGCAACAGTTTGAGCGCATCAACGCCGACAACCAAGCGAGCGTGGTGGAGGCCACTAAGACGCAGGTGATGGAGATGCTGAAGAAGACCATCCGGCCGGAGTTTCTCAACCGCATCGACGAGATAATAATGTTCCGGCCGCTAACTAAAACAGAGATTGCCAATGTGGTGCGCCTGCAGATGACCGCCGTGACGAAAATGCTCGAACCGCAGGGCTTCACGCTCCGCGTCACCGACGCGGCCATCGACTGCCTTGCCGATGCGGGCTTCGACCCGGAATTCGGCGCGCGCCCGGTGAAACGCGCCATACAACGCTACGTGCTGAACGACATGTCGAAGAAGATTTTGGCGGAAGAACTGGATCGCGATAAACCCATTATCATAGACGCCAACGGCGCAGGATTGCAGTTCAGGAACTGAAAAGGCATCGCACTGATGCCACGCACAAGCCGCGTCGGCGACACTCCATTATGTGTCGCCGACGCGGCTTGTGCGTTTCGTGCCCGTGGCGCACTGCATCCGAGTCTACCGCCACAAAGGGAACGAAAGGAGACCGCACGCAGCGTCGCGCCCCGGCGGTCAGTCTTCGGGATTATCCTCTGTATCCTTTACCCTCGACACAAGCAGCTTGTTTATGCGCGCCCCGTCCATATCCACAATCTTGAACATGAACGACTGCCACACAAACGACTCTCCGCTGTCGGGAACGTGGTCAAGCTCAAACATGCAGAGACCCGCCACGGTATTGAAGTCTTCGTCTTTGAGCAGGTTCTCCTCGCCGAAATAGCCAAGGAAGTCGTACATGGGGCACTGCCCGTCGACAAACCATTCCTCGCCATCCTTGTGCGGAACGATGTAAGGTTCTTCCTCCGCCTGCGTGGGCATCGACCCCACGATGCTTTCAAGAATGTCTTTCAGGGTTATTATTCCAATGCACGTTCCGTATTCATCGCACACGATACCGGTGCTGACGTGGTGCGCCTTCATGTCTTCAAGCACCTTGTAGACATCCGTGTTTTCATAGAAATATGTCGGCTCGCGCACGATATTGCGCAGGTCGAAGCCCTCCTCGCCGAGAGACAGGAACAGGTCTTTTATCGAGACAATGCCCTTGACGTGATCCAAGTCGCCATCGGCCACGGGGTAAACGGCATACATGTTCTCCTTGATGATGTCCTTAACCTGCTCCGCAGTCATCGAGATGTCAAGCCACGCCAGTTCGCTCCTGTGCGTCATGATAGCGTCCACCTCAAGGTCGCCCACCAGGAACACGCGCTGCATTATATCCTTTTCCACTGGCTGGACAGAGCCGACCTCGGCTCCCTCGCGTATCATCGTCTTTATCTCCTCCTCGGTAACCTCGCTCTTCTTGTTCTCAAGACCCGTAATGTTGAATATTATCGCGGTGCTCTTGGACAGCAGCCACACGAAAGGATAGGCCGCCACGGACAGCCAATACATGGGTATTCCCACCAGTTTTGACACCTTCTCGGGCACGGCAAGGCCTACCTGCTTGGGGACGAGCTCGCCAAAGACGAGCGTCAGATATGTCACCACGATGACGATGATGGCCTGCGAGAGCACGGCCGCATAGTGGCCGGCCAGTCCCAGGCCCTCCATCCAGTGCGAAAAGATGACGGCCACCTTGTTGCCCGAATAGATACCGGTCAGGATGCCTATCAAGGTGATGCCTATCTGCACCGTGGAGAGGAAACGCTTGGAATCCTTCACCAACTTCAAGGCATAGACAACGCGCCGCTTCCCACTGTCGGGACCGGTCGAAAGGTTGGTCTTGCGCGCGTTGACCACCGCCATTTCCGACATGGCGAACAAGCCGTTGAGAAAGATAAGTACAAGTATAATCAGAATTTCTTCCATTTAATGAAATGTGTGAATGTATATTTTGTATATATTCGCCGGCCACGGCATCTCAGCGCTTGGCCACCTTCAGGCATGTGCCGTCATCACCCTTGACGACATAGACGCCGGGGGGCAGACTGTCAGGAAGACCGTCATAACGGCCAACGCGAGCCACCCTGCGACCATCCAAGTCGTAAATGTAGGCCGCGCCGCCAGCAAAGCCCTCCGCGGCGGAGGAGGCGGAGACAGCGTCGATGCCCTCGGCGACGGCACCGCCCATGAAGCGGAACGACACCGTTCCCTCATCCTTGTCGTGCGTTATGCACGTTATCGGCTTGCCCATCAGCAACGTGCCCTGCACGTTAGCATTGTAGACGATGGCCGCAGGGGTGGAACTGTCGGTCAACGAGTCGTTGCCGTTGTAAGGATACGCTATGCTTGAGTCGGCCACATAACGGTTGCCGGCCGGTATTATGGCAACGCCCGGATGACTCCTGTCATCGTTTACGATGTTGTAATACCATTTATACTCATCGTAGTCAACGTGCATTATCGTAAGGCCGCTGCCCGGTATGTAGGCATCCCATCCCGACCGCTGGCGGTTTTCCAGCATGTAATATTCATCGACCCCCTCATCATCGCAGTCATTGCGCACCAGATAGCACCCGCCGCCCATGCTCATCGGCAGCAGGCCGTCAACGTCTGCGGGGGCGTCGAGCGTCTCCGGCTCCACCCAGCCGCACGCCATCTTCTCGTAGGCCGTGTATTCCGGCGGGCACCACCCGTCGGCGTTGTAGCATCCTTCGGACAGCAAGTCCCAGCTGCCGAGCATATCGAGCCCCACGTAAGTGTACAGGTCAGGCAGGCCGAGGCAGTGGGAGAACTCATGGCAGAACGTGCCCAGCCCGCTCAGCTGCGGGTTGGCCGCGCTCTCGAGGCCAGCGAGCTCGCTGCTGCAGGCATAAGTGTCGATGTAAACCCCGTCTATTTCGTAACCCAACGGATAGTCACCGTAGGCCGACAGATAGTATTCGTGAGGCCAGATAAGGCGGCTGTCGGCTCCCGTGTACGCCTCGCCACCCCCTGCGTAGAGAATGAACACCTGCTCCACATAGCCGTCACCGTCCCAGTCGTAGTCGCTGAAGTCAACCTGTCCGCGCACGGCCTCGCAGGCTTCTATCACGAGTTCGTCCATGTTCAGGTCGATGTCTATGTCCCAGCTGTCGTTGGCACCATAGTAATAGCGGCTCCGCGATGCCGTGACGGGGCCGACAAGGTCGAAGCTGATGTCGAACAGCCCCCTGCTCTGGTCGCGGAAATAGTCGCTCACACTGCCGTTCGCGCCATTCTCGGAGAAGCCCTCCTCATTGAGTATGGCATCCCAGTCGGAGTATGCGTCATCGTCGATGAAGTCGCGGTCGGGGAAATTCACCATGATGACCAACCCGCGCCGCTCGCCCACGTAAGCCGACCGGCGGGCGGCAAGGCCGCGCACCGCGTGGCGACCCGCAGCCACAGATCGGCGCGGCGAGCGCGCGGCCACCTCAGCGGCAGCCGTGGCCGTGGCCACATGGCGTAGCTCCTCGGGGGCGCGCCCGAGTCTGTCGTGCGCCGTCACGCCCGACGACGCCAGTGCGAAGCCTATCGCAGTGGCGTAGCAAAAGTCGCCGTCGGCCTCACGCACGAGCGGAACGCCATCCTCGGTAAGATAGAAATGCGCGTTCTCGTCGCCGCAGAGGCGCACTCTCAGCGACGAGCCGTCCGACTGCGTGACTGTCATCCACTCTCTCCTCGCAGGCACGGCGCCCACGCGGACGTGGATGGCTATCATGAGAAGCAACAGCAAATATGAGACTTTATCCATGATGAACAATGATAAAACACGATAGTCCCCGCCCGTAGAGGGTGAGGACTATCGACCGGCAATCACTTTCCGCAGGCCGGACACCACGGTTTAAGCTGTTTGAAGAAATCGTTTCCCTTGTCGTCTACGAGTATGAAC
>CAZKMT010000077.1:0-9088 GCA_964554115.1 uncultured Prevotella sp. | reverse complement strand
AGATGGCCGACGTGCTGTGGGTGCTGCTCTGTCTGGCCAACCAGACGGGCGTGGATCTCACCGAAGAACTGCGCCGAAACATCGAGAAAAAGACGAAAAGAGACAACAAAAGACACATTAACAACAAAAAATTGACCGATAATGACTGACAACCACAATGACTGCGGACACCATCACCATGAGGCTCGGACTATTAGCAAGTATGACGAAGCACTGGGAAAATACAACACGAATATAGCCGACAGCGACGTGCGTGACGCGGTAATGAAGCTGATAGCGGAGAAAGTGCATGAGAACGACACGCACAAGGTGAAACGGTTTCTCATGGGCAGCATCGAACTGACCACCCTCAAGACCACCGATTCGGAGGAAAGCGTATTGGCATTCACCGAGCGCGTGAACGCATTCGATGACGCCTACCCCGACCTGCCGCACGTGGCCACCATCTGCGTCTATCCATGCTACGCCCAGACAGTGAGCCAATCGCTCGAAGTAGAAGGCGTGGAGATAGCCTGTGTGTCAGGCAGTTTCCCATCATCGCAGACGTTTCAGGAAGTGAAAGTGGCCGAAACGGCACTGGCACTGAAAGACGGCGCGACGGAGATTGACATCGTGATGCCCGTGGGCAAGTTCCTAAGCGGCGACTACGAGGGCGTCTGCGATGAAATCAGCGAATTGAAAGCAGTATGCGGCGAAAAGAAGATGAAAGTGATTCTCGAAACGGGTTGCCTAAAGACGGCGGCGAACATAAAGAAAGCTTCGCTGCTGGCCATGTATGCCGGAGCCGACTACATAAAGACTTCCACGGGCAAGCTCGAACCTGCGGCCACGCCCGAGGCAGCCTACGTGATGTGCAACGCCATCAAGGAGTACTACAACGAGACAGGCATACAGGTAGGTTTCAAGCCTGCGGGCGGCATAAGCTCTGTGGCCGATGCTCTAATCTACTACACCATAGTGAAAGAAGTGCTTGGCGAGAAATGGCTCACCAACCAGTGGTTCCGCATCGGCACAAGCCGACTGGCCAACCTGCTGCTGAGCGAAATAACCGGCGAAGAGACAAAATTTTTCTGAAGCAAGAGACACAAAAACGCCCCATTCCATCGGCATGTGCCACCAGTAAGCCACTGATGGCACTGCCGTTTCCACTGGGATAGGCCGTAGCGCCATGCCACAGCCATCTCTGAAAGCCTTTATTGCGTGCGCCTTATCACAAAATCCACGTAAGCCGAAAGAGCTTTCCTAATGACAGTGTCGCTTACCGAACGCTCTATGAAGCTATCGCACTGCCTGCGCAATTTCTCCATCTGCGCACAGGCATACTCTATTCCCCCTTTTTCCTTGGTAAACGCTACCAAACGCGCGATTTCATCGGGAGTAACCGTGCCTTCCTTCACGCGACTCGCAATGGCCAGCATGGCCTTGTCACCCGTTGAGTTGAGGGCATGAATGGCGGGCAGTGTGAGCTTGCCCTCGGCCATGTCGTTGCCCGTGGGCTTGCCAATGGATGCCGAAGGAAAGTAATCGAATATGTCATCGCGAATCTGAAAGATGATTCCGAGGTTCTGTCCAAACGACTTCGCACCCTCTATCGCACTCTCGTCAACGCCCGCCGAGAGAGCCCCTATGGCGCAACAGGCCTCGAACAGCGCCGCCGTCTTTTGCCTTATCACTTGGTAGTAGACCTCTTCCGAAATGTCGCTGCTGCTGACATTTGACAGTTGCAGTATCTCACCGCTGGCCAACGTCTGTCCGAGCCTCGCCAGATACTGCACGATGATGTGGTTGCCCGTGAATGAAACGTGGAGCAAGGCAGTAGACAACAGGTAGTCGCCCACAAGCACCGCCACCTTATTATTGTATATGGCGTTGAGCGATGCCTGCCCCCTGCGCTCACTGCTCTCGTCAACCACGTCATCATGCACGAGGCTGGCGGTGTGCAACAATTCCAATCCCACGGCGGCGTTTTGCGTGGCTTCGGTCACCACACCATAGTTGCGAGCCATCAGCAATATGAGCATCGGACGCATGCGCTTGCCCGTTCTCTGCCTAATGTGTGCCAAAGCCTGCGACAACATTCCGTCGGTGTGGCTCATGGAAGCGTCAAAGAGCGCGTTGAATCCCTCCAGTTCTTCCTTTATAGGCTGCTTTATGAGAGATAAATAATCCATTATCCGAAATTTGTTACAAAAGTAGTGAAATAATCGTACATGCGGAATAAATTTAGTAATTTTACGGAGAAATAAGCCATAATCAATGAATAAACTTTTCCTTTTTGACGCTTACGCGCTGATATACCGCGCTTACTACGCACTGATAAAGTCTCCGAGGATAAACTCCAAGGGGCTCAACACATCGGCGATAATGGGATTTGTGAACACTCTCAACGAAGTTCTCACAAAAGAAAATCCCACATACGTGGGCGTAGCGTTCGACCCTGCGGGGCCGACATTCCGCCATGAGGCCTTTCCGGAGTACAAGGCGCAACGCGAGGCGTGCCCGGAAGACATCAAAGCCTCAGTGCCTGTAATCAAAGACATACTGCGCGCCTTCCGCATACCCATCCTCGAGGTGGACGGCTACGAGGCCGACGACGTGATAGGCACGCTGGCCGCCAAGGCCGGACGCGCCGGAGTGCAGACCTACATGCTCACCCCCGACAAAGACTACGGACAGCTCGTGGGCGAAAACATTTTCATCTACCGTCCGCGCTACGGCAACGCCGGCTACGAAGTAATGGGGCCGAAAGAGGTGGAAGCCAAGTACGGCGTGGAGACACCGGCACAAATAATCGACCTCCTGGGGCTGATGGGCGATGCGTCTGACAACATTCCCGGTTGCCCGGGCGTAGGCGAGAAGACCGCCTCGAAGCTCATCAAGGAGTTTGGATGCGTGGAAAACCTGCTCGCCAACACCGCACATCTGAAAGGCGCGCTGAAGAAGAAAGTGGAAGACAACGCCAAGCAGATAGAGTTTTCCAAATATCTGGCCACCATCAAGGTTGACGTGCCCATCGAACTGAACCTCGACGAACTGAAACGCGAGAAGCCCGATGAAGCCAAGCTGCGCGAACTGTTCGACGAACTGGAGTTTAAGGCATTCGCAAACCGAATATTTAAAAAAGCGGAAAACAGGCAAAATAATGGTAATTCTGAGCCAAATCTTTTTTCGGAAAACCCGACCGAGACAGCGGAAAGCCCGGAAAATTCAAGCTACGAAAGCCTTAATACCACACCTCACGAATACAAACTCATTGTAAATGAAGAGGATATGATAAATATTCGTGACTTTTTCTTTACAAAACAAATTCTCAGTTTAGACACTGAAACCACCTCGACGCAGGCCAACGCGGCAGAACTCGTGGGATTGAGCTTCGCCGTCGAGGAAGGCAAGGCGTTCTACGTGCCCGTGCCGGCCAATCGTGAAGAAGCCCAAAAGATTGTAAACATATTCAAACCGCTATACGAAGACCAAAACATACAGAAGATAGGGCAGAACCTTAAGTACGACATCGAGGTGCTGGCAGGCTACGGTGTGACCGTCGCCGGCCCCATGTTCGACACCATGATAGCCCACTACCTCCTGCAACCCGAACTGCGCCACAACATGGACTACATGGCCGAGGTGTATCTCCACTACAAAACCATACACATCGACGAACTGATAGGCCCGAAAGGAAAGAAGCAAAAGTCGATGCGCGACCTCCTGCCAGAAGACGTTTACGAGTATGCCGCCGAAGACGCCGACGTGACCTTGAAGCTGAAAAACAAGCTCGAGCCCGAACTGAAGCGCATGGGCGTGGAGAAACTGTTCTACGAAATAGAAATGCCTCTGATGCCCGTGCTGGCCGGGATGGAGCTTTGCGGCGTAAGGATAGACACCGCGTCGCTTGCCGAAACGTCGTCATTGCTCAGCGGCAGGATGGAAGACATCGAGCGGCGCATTTACGAACTGGCCGGCACGGGCTTCAACATATCGTCACCAAAGCAGGTGGGAGAGGTGCTCTTCGACAGGCTGAAGATTGTAGACAAGCCCAAGAAGACCAAGTCGGGGCAGTACGTCACGAGCGAGGAGGTGCTGCAAACGCTGAGAGGAAAGCACAAGATAGTGGACAACATACTGGAACACAGAGGACTGAAAAAGCTCCTCGGCACTTACGTGGATGCCCTGCCCAAACTCATCAACCCGCGCACGGGGCGCATACACACATCGTTCAACCAGACGACAACGGCTACTGGACGACTGTCATCGAGCGATCCAAACCTGCAAAACATACCGGTGCGCGGCGAGGACGGCAAAGAGATACGCAAGGCTTTCGTGCCCGAGCCGGGCTGCCTGTTCTTTTCCGCAGACTACAGCCAGATAGAATTGCGCGTGATGGCTCACCTGAGCGGCGATGAAAACATGGTGGAAGCCTTCCGCGAAGGCCACGACATCCACGCCGCCACGGCAGCCAAGATATACAAAGTGGCTATCGACGAAGTGACGCGCGAGCAGCGCACCAAGGCCAAACGCGCCAACTTCGGCATCATCTACGGCATCACCGCCTTCGGGCTGGCCGAGCGTTTAGGCATCGGTCGCGAAGAGGCTCGCCGGCTGATAGACGACTACTTCGCCACGTTCCCCAAGGTTCACGACTACATCGAGCGCGCCAAGGAAGACGCCCGTACTAAGGGCTATGTGGAAACGCTGTTCCGCCGGCGTCGCTACCTGCCCGACATCAACTCACGCAACGCCACCGTGCGCGGCTTCGCCGAGCGCAACGCCATCAACGCGCCAATACAAGGCACGGCCGCCGACATCATAAAGGTGGCCATGATACGCATAGACCGCCGCTTCAGAGCCGAAGGCGTGCGCTCCAAGATGATTCTCCAGGTACACGATGAACTCGACTTCAGCGTGCTGCCCGAAGAGAAAGAGGCCGTGGAGCGCATCGTGATTGAAGAGATGCAGGGCGCGTTCGACATGCGCGTGCCCCTCGTGGCCGACTGCGGCTGGGGCGCCAACTGGCTCGAAGCCCACTGACGCAACGGGGTTCGCCGCTCCTCCGCCAACCAATTTTTGTCAAGATTTTTCGCAGTCGGAGCCGCGACGCAACGCCATGCGCACGGCATCCGTAACCATCTGACAGCCACGGAATTGCAAAACGGGTCGTTTCGGCTTGTAAAATGGTGCGTTTGACAGGATGAAACGGTCTGTTTCGCATTGCAAAACGACCCGTTTTGCGATGCCGCGCGGCTGGCATCGCCTTGCAACATGGCAGACTGTAAACATTTTTTACCGCCGCTCCCCCCACTCCACCGAACCTCATGCCGGCGCGTCAAGGAGTGCGCCGGCAGGAGCAATGCCGTCAAAAAAAGCTGGAGAGCGCGCAAAATGGCACCCGATAATTTGCATACCAAGCCATTAATCTATAAATTTGCAATCCCAACATACCCAACCACCGATGGCAAAAGGAAAGAAAAAAAGCGGGAAGACAAACAGGAAATTTTCTGAAAGCGAATACATCAAGGAGCGCGCCAGAAGCCTCGAGCGCGGCAAGTGCTACGCAAACGCCAACTGGAAAGAGGCCGGCATGGCGGCAGTAATCGTGACCCGGCTGCACAAGCAGGGCGGCGTCACCGCCGGCTTCTACCTGCTCGACACGCTGTGCCTCGGCCTGAAAGACACCTACTACGCATTCAACACAACGGAAACCGAGATAAAAGAATACATCGCGGCATTCGGCCAAGACGGCGACATGGAGGAGATAAGCTACGACGAAGCCCACAACATAATCTACGCCGCCATAGAATTCGCGGCCGAAGGCGGCATAAAGCCCGCCAAGGGCTGGAGCACCACGCGCTACATCCTCGACGAAGACGATGACAACGTGCCGCTGATAGACTACGAAATGGGGCGCGACGGCAAGCACGTGCTCATGGTCGAAAGCAACAGGGAACTTGAAACCTACCTCCCGACACTGCGCAAGAACCTCGGCGACAACGTGGAATACCACGTCTGCAACGAGGGCGACAACGAGCAGATGGCCGAAATCGCGTCAAAGACCAGCAACGGCGGGGAGCTGATAGAGGAGGCATATACCCACAAGACAACCATCGGCACCAACGAGCTGCGCCTGCACAACGAGACGCTGAAGCCGCTCATGAAAGCCAAAAAAACGATGCCGCGGGCCATAAAGTCAATACTCGACATGCCGCACGGCGAGCTGAAAGACGACTTGGAGCAGATATTGCTCTACAGCATGGGCAGCAGCTGCCGCGATGAAACGCCCGACGGCGACCCGATGATATTCAACGCCGTGCGCTTCCTCGGCGAAGTGGGCGACGGGCACAGTCTCGACATACTGCTCGAAACGCTGCGCCAAGACCATGAATACCTGTTCCACAACTTCTACGGCGAGCCCACCATCTGTTACGTGCCCACCCTTACCAAGCTCGCCCACGACCATACAGACAGGCTCGAAGACCTGATGCGCGAGGCGGGCATATCGCCGCTGGGGCAGAACGTGGCCATGGCGACCCTAACGCAGATATACTACACCCACCCCGAAAAGCAGCCCGCGATAACGAAAACATGGCACAGAATGATAGACTTCTACACCGAAGCCGCGCTCACCCGCCGCGGATACGACAGCTTTGCCGCAGCCTTTGCCGTGGGGGCGCTAATAGACCTGCGCGACAAGGGGATGCTACCGCAGATAAGGCGGCTCATGGAAACGACGCCGGTGTCCACATTCGTATGCGGCGACTACGAGAAAGTGGCGAAGTGCATGGACGATGAAGAATACGAATACAGCCCCGACAAGTATCCCGCCGACATAAACAGATTCTACAAGATGGCGAAAAAGGAACTGTGGAACGATGACTGACGCACAGCCGCCATGCAGCCGCGAAACGCCCTCCAGGCGACAAAATCAGCCAACGCGGCGCACATAGCCGCGGCAATAAAGCGGCGTTGCCGGAAAAAATTGTAAATTTGCACCTTTAAATACACTCAAACACGATAAGAAATGTCATTAAAATGTGGTATAGTGGGCCTGCCCAACGTGGGCAAGTCGACGCTTTTCAATTGCCTGTCGAGCGCAAAGGCACAGGCAGCCAACTTTCCTTTCTGCACCATAGAGCCTAACGTGGGCGTGATAACCGTGCCTGACGAGCGCCTGACGCGCCTCGCCGAAATCGTGCATCCGGGTCGGATAGTGCCCGCCACGTGCGAGATAGTCGACATAGCCGGCCTCGTGAAGGGCGCGAGCAAGGGCGAAGGCCTGGGCAACAAGTTCCTCGGCAACATCCGCGAGACCGATGCCATAATCCACGTGCTGCGGTGTTTCGACGACGACAACGTGACACATGTGGACGGAAGCGTAGACCCCGTGCGCGACAAGGAGATAATAGACACCGAACTGCAACTGAAAGACCTCGAGACGGTGGAGGCGCGGCTGGCCAAGCAGCAGAAAGCTGCCGCCGCGGGCAACAAGGAAGCCAAGGTAGAAGTGGGCGTGCTCAATGCCTACAAGGCCGCCCTCGGGCAGGGAAAGAACGCCCGCACCGTGCAGTTCGACACCAGGGAGGAGCAAGATGTCGCCCGCAACTTGTTCCTGCTCACGGCCAAGCCCGTGCTCTACGTATGCAACGTCGACGAGGCATCGGCCAAGGCAGGCAACGCCTACAGCGCGCAAATAGAGCGCATGGCCGCCGACGAGGGCGCCGAAGCCATGGTAATAGCCGCCAAGACCGAGGAAGACATCGCCTCGTTTGAGTCATACGAAGACAAACAGATGTTCCTCAGCGAACTCGGACTGGAGGAAAGCGGCGTCAACCGGCTCATAAAGAAAGCCTACGCCCTGCTCGACCTCGAGACCTTCATCACCGCCGGCGAGATGGAAGTGAAGGCCTGGACATACCGCAAGGGATGGAAAGCGCCGCAGTGCGCGGGCGTAATCCACACCGACTTTGAGAAAGGGTTCATCCGCGCCGAGGTGATAAAGTATGACGACTACATAAAATACGGCTCCGAAGCCGCAGTGCGCGAGGCCGGGAAATTAGGCATCGAGGGCAAAGACTACGTGGTGCAAGACGGCGACATAATGCACTTCAGGTTCAACGTTTGAGCGCGGGGCACATCCACGCCGCCCGATGAACAAGACAAGAAACACATAATTACCAACGGAGACAAAAGGAACATGTCACCGAACAAAACAGAAACATGATGCCAAACACGCTCTCATATATCGTCTGGAACCCTGATGTAAACGCCATCTTCGGTATGCGCTGGTACTCAATATGCTGGCTCGCGGGCCTGCTGCTCGCCTATCTCATCGTAAAGAAGCTCTACACAGAGCAGAAGATAAAGCCCGAACTCTTCGACCCGCTGTTCGTCTACTGCTTCGTGGGCATACTGATAGGCATGCGCCTGGGCCACTGCCTGTTCTACGAACCCGGCTATTTCCTCTCGTCGTGGCGGCATGTGGTGGAGATGGTGCTGCCCATACGCTTCATGGCCGACGGCGCAGTGAAGTTCACCGGCTACGAGGGACTGGCCAGCCACGGCGGCACGCTCGGCCTGATAGTGGCTCTCGTCATCTACGTGCGCAAGACACGGCTCAACATTTGGCGCGTGCTCGACAACATAGCCATAGCCACCCCGACCACGGCCTGCCTCATACGCATAGGCAACCTGATGAATTCCGAGATAATAGGCAAGGTGACCGACGTGCCGTGGGCGTTCATCTTCGAGCGTGTCGACTACATGCCACGCCACCCGGGGCAACTCTACGAGGCCGTGGCCTATGCCATCCTGTTCGTCATCGGCTTGGCCATCTACCGCAAGCGGCCCCAAAAGGTGGGCACCGGTTTCTTCTTCGGACTGTGCCTCACTTACATCTTCACGGCGCGTTTCTTCATAGAGTTCACCAAGGAAATACAGGAACCGTTTGAAGCCGAGCTGCCCCTTGACATGGGCCAGCTGCTGAGCATACCATTCATAATCATCGGAATAGCCTGCATGGCGGGCGGCAAATGGATGATAAAGCTCGGCAGTGAACAACAAAACAAACAATGAGAACAACAAAACAAACAAAAAAGAT
>CAZKMT010000076.1:0-9191 GCA_964554115.1 uncultured Prevotella sp. | reverse complement strand
AAAAACATGAAAAGAACGATGATTTAACAATCAGCCATATCCGGTTGGTGACAACCGAGTACAACTCTACCACGTGACGCTCATGCCGAGAGCAATACTGGCATTGGAGCTCAGAGGTATGCGCTCATTGCTCAGCTTTCCCAAGATATGATCCATGCCTATGAAAAAGTTGTAGCCCCGCGGATGTATGTTGACAACCCATCCGAAACTTGTCGTAAAGCTGTTCACAGAGATGTTGACGCCGCCATCAATCCAGCTGAGAGGCACCCAGTTTGCGCTCAGGCGTCCTTCCGACCAGGAATACGGGCCGTTTATGCGCGTGCTGCTGAGGAAGCCAAAGGTGATGGGGCGATACATCGGCAAGTTATATTCAGCCGCGAGATTGAGTGTCGCCCCGATGCCGGTTGTCCGTCCACCCCGGTCGCCCTCATCCTCAAGGTGAGCGAAGTCCACAAACTGGTCACCATAACTGTCCATCTTGTCATCAATCACCTCGCCGCGGTCTGTAGTCACCGACACATCGTGGAATCCGTAAAACTCAAAGGGAGTGCCGCTACTGGCCGCCCTCGCATTGCAGTTCCACCTGATGAACCCCAGGTCGAGCAGCGCGGCACTCACAGTCCAGTCGTCATTTATCTTGTATTCGCCGCCCAAGTCGAAAGCGATGCCGAAGCCACCCAGTCCGAAGCCATCAATGTCGATGCCGTCCACCTGTTCGTAGCTGCCGAGTACCTCTTGGTTATATTCTTCTTGCGACGTCTCGTATTTGAATCCCTTTATCGACACATCGGCCGTGGCCTTTCCTGAAAGCACCCACTTGTCCTCGCCTGAGAGGTCGGCCTGCATGTCCTCAAACTTGATGTCGGCGCGCCCCAGTCCAAAAAGCAGTTTGAACTTGGCGCCCACGCGCAGTTTCTCGTCTATCTGCCGCGAATGTCCGAACCCGAGTTCCACATACGACATCACACTGGCATTGATGTCGCCGATATCATAAGTCTTGTTGCCCGTATTCTTCGCAAACTCAAACAGTTCGTAAGGCAGCGACACTCCGAACGAAGTGCGCGAGTTGAGCTCCACCGTGTTATAACCTCCGAAAGCCTTGAAGCCCGCCGAAAAGATTGCCACTCCCACATTGCCAACCACGCGGTTTTTGCCCGTGCTGAACCCGTCGAGGGCATCGCTTACGGAAATGTAGGGGTTCATGAACGATGTCATCCTCTTGTCGCTTCCCGACGGGTACATCGGATTTTCCATCACCACGTCCTGATAGCCGAAATTGCCTCGCATATTAATGTTCAGGTTGCCCAGCACAGGTATTGAAAAATAATTCTGTTCGCTGCCGAACGCCGGGTTCATGGAATGACGGAACTTATATTCATCTGTGAAGTAGGCTGAGTTGAGTTGCTGAGCCTCTGCCTCCAGACACATGGCGGCCATCGTCACCGCCCCTATATAATATATATGTGTAAGTTTCATTGCTGTTTGTCTTTATCCGTGATTAATTGAAATCTCCTATCACCCTTCCAACGAGAGTAACCTTAATTTCTTTGGCTATCAAGAAATGGCGTTCAGAATTGAGCGTGACGCCAACCACGCTCTCCGAGCCATACGAGGCAGAGCCATCAATGGTGAGCACCAGTCCGTCGAGCCTTTCCATTACGCCTTCCGTGTTTTGCGACAGGCGCACGGTGACAGGCGTGTCAACTGAAGTGTCGCCGTCGGCCGACGCTATGACAGTGTTATCCACACTCACCTCTATCTCGTTGGTGTCCATCTTGCGCCCATCCACGTCGATTGCCGCCGCCGTCAGTGTAAGGTAAGCCGGCACGCGGTTTTCTATGCTGGCAGCCACTTCTATGTAAGCGTCCTCGGCAAGGTTCAAGTCCTTGAGGTCGGAGTTCCAGCCGTCCAACGTGTCGGTGTAGACTATCTTCGCGTCAGTGTCAAACGTCAGTGGCGCCTCTATGGTATAGCAGTCGGGGGCTACTGTATATTCATAGCCCAGTTCAATGGACGTCGTGGACGAAGTGTCGGCCCTTGCCACGCCATCAAACGTTATCCTGTCGGGTATCGTGCGAATAAGGTCAGACAGGTTCTCCACCTCCCGCACATAGTCATAGCCCGTTATGCCATCAGCCCTGCGGCAGATGCACAGGCTCGTGATGCGGCCGGCCGTCACCGGCATCTCCGGTATTTCCACCGTCGCTATTTCCACGCCGTCCTTTATGGAGTGCAGCGTTCCGCTTACATATCCGTCCATTGTCAAGTCGCTGCTCACAGTAAACAATATCTGCGGGTTGTACAGGTCAATGACCACATTGCCATCGTCCAGAAAATCTGGAATGTCAACGATGTCCATCCCGCCAAGGTCAGTGAGGTCGATATCCGGATTGAAGCGTCCCGTGGCACTAGTTATCTCGAAGTCGTCCATATTAAAGTCGCTGCCCATCGTCATGTAGTCTATCGTGCCGTCGTCGACGGTGGTCTCCGCATACAAAGTCACATGCACGCGACCCTCTAGCGTCACCATGTCGCCATTCACGGCCAGCGTTCCGAGGTCGTCATCGCGCCCGAAAGTGAGCGTGGCAATGTCGGCCGTCACGGTCAGGCTTTGCCTCGTGGGCACGTCGGCGAATATATATGTGGACCCGCTCACGGTATATGGGGCGCTTGCCCTGATGTTGTCAAGCTCCATGTATGCCGGCACGCGGATGGTCACCTCGTCCACCGTGCTCACCACAGCACTCATCCTGTCGGGGAAATTGAGCGCGAAATCGAACTCCGCATTGGTCTCTCCCGACTCCAACGCCAACACCTCTTCAGGCTTTTCGCCCTCATACTTAAAGTCTTGCATGTCGCCGTCAGCGGCCAGCACCACGTTCACCTGTCCCGACGTGCCGGCAGGGCCTGTCGTTGTCACGCTGACCGGAATATCGGTCGCCTCCACCCGACTGCGCGTCACCTCGATGCGGTCTATCTTCGGGTACGACGGGTCCACCTTGTCGCTACGCTGTTCAAACACATAGTCGCCGTTCGGCTTTATCACCACACAGCCTCCGTCGTCTACCTCGAGCACATCGAGCAGCTTTATGGTATCGGTGGAACTGGCGGGCAACACCAACCCATCGCCCCCAAACCCCATCGTGGCATCCACCTCATCGAAATCGTAATCACTGTTAACACAAGCCGTCAACACCACCCCTACCAGCAAAGCTGCCAATGGGAGCACTCTAATTCTGTGAAAATTACTTTCCATATACACATCAATAAGTTAAAATGATTTTAATATTTATCACTTTGGCATTTCTGCAAAGTTAACAAAAAAGTGCGAATATTGCAATAAAGTACATAAATTTTCCACACATTCACTGACTAAAATTGATGATACGCGGATAAATAACCAAAAAAGGATTGGATTTGCCGCATGAAACGTCACCCCACACGCCGGCATCTCCGACACAGGTTCCGCACAGACTTCAACGCAATCCACAGTGGAGCTTCCGAACATGCGCGGGCAACACATCACCGCCTGCCACGATTACGCGATTGCCGCATCCCGATTCTCCCCGCGCATTCCATAACAATGAGACTGCCAACCTCACGTTTCCCGGTCTTCGCGTGCCATGACAGACGCACAAAAACACCCATAAACGGAGAACCCGGACAGCCCCACCGCAGGGAAATGCCGCGGCAAAAGGCGACAAATCGACCAAACACAAGCGCATGGTTGACTTGAAATCCAACATACGGTTATGACAAAAGACATACTTTTTCTGCTTTTTTGGGTATTTCCTTCAAAAAAGGGCTAATAATTAAAAGATTTCCGTTACTTTTGCATAGCCGTTAGTGACAAGTCAGACAAGAAATGCTTGAAATCACAGAGGAAACAATCAACATCGACGAAATACTGAAAGGCAAGATAGGCTCACGACGGAAGTACGTGCCAAAGCCACTCATATCGTGGCTGAGGCACATCGTACACCAAGACGAAGTGAACCGCTTCCTGTGGGACAGTCGCCGGAAGAGCGGTGTGGAATGGCTCGAGGAGTGCATGCGCTACCTCGACATGACGCTCGAGGTGGAGGGCATCGAAAACCTGCCGCCGAAAGACGACGGCCGCCTTTACACATTCGTGAGCAACCATCCGCTGGGCGGAGAAGACGGCGTGGCGCTGGGAGCCATCATAGGCCGCCACTACGACGGCCGCTTCCGCTACCTTGTCAACGACCTGCTCATGAACCTGCCGGGGCTCGCCCCGCTCTGCATCCCAATCAACAAGACAGGCAGCCAGAGCCGCAGCTTCCCCGCAATGGTGGACGAGGTGTTCCGGAGCGACAACCACGTGCTCATGTTTCCCGCGGGGATATGCTCGCGCCGCAGCGGCGGAGTGATTCGCGACACAGCCTGGAAGAAGACGTTTGTGTCGAAGAGCGTGCAATACAAGCGCGACGTGGTGCCCATACACTTCAGCGGCCGCAACTCGGATTTCTTCTACCGGCTGGCCAACTTCTCCGACAAGTACGTCAAGAAAGTGAACATCGCCATGCTATTCCTCGTCGACGAGATGTACAAGAACGTACACAAGACATTCCGCGTGACAATAGGCAAGCCCATACCATGGCAGACGTTCGACAAGAGCCGAACCCACGCACAATGGGCACAGCATGTGAAGGACACCGTCTATGAACTACAGCAAACACACCGATAAATGGAACAAGAAATCATCAAGCCGGTTGACAAGGCGCTGCTCAAAAGCGAGTTGACCCCGGAGCGTCAGCTGCGCATGACCAACAAGAGCCATAACGACATATACATCGTAGACATACACAACGCCCCCAACGTGGTCAGGGAAATAGGGCGCCTGCGCGAGATGGTTTTCCGCGAAGCCGGAGGAGGCACGGGCATGCCGCTCGACCTCGACGAGTTCGACACGAAAGACAATTGCTACAAGCAACTAATCGTATGGAATCCCGAAGAGGAAGAAATCATCGGAGGCTACCGCTACATACGCGGCGCCGACGCCGACTTCGACGCCAACGGCCAGCCGGTGCTCGCCACGAGCCACATGTTCCACTTCTCCGACAGATTCATACGCGAATACTTGCCCAAGACCATAGAGCTGGGCCGCAGCTTCGTATCGTTAGGCTACCAGAACACGGGCAAGCACCCTTC
Organism: uncultured Prevotella sp.; assembly: GCA_964554115.1. Classification (GTDB taxonomy): domain Bacteria; phylum Bacteroidota; class Bacteroidia; order Bacteroidales; family Bacteroidaceae; genus Prevotella. The sequence goes on along the minus strand of CAZKMT010000076.1, from coordinate 4,019 downwards.
GAAAAGCCTCTTCGCGCTCGACAACCTGTGGGACGGACTGGGCGCTCTCACCGTGATACAGCCCGACGTGAGGTATCTCTTCGGCAAGATGACCATGTACCCATCCTACATACGCAAGGGGCGCGACATGATTCTATACTTCCTGAAGAAACACTTCGAGGACAAATACAACCTCGTGATACCAATGCACCCGCTGACGATAGACACCGACCCGAAAGAGTTAGAGGGGCTGTTCTGCGAGCCTACGTTCAAGGACGACTACAAGATACTGAACCGCGAGATACGCAAACTGAGCTACAACATCCCCCCGCTGGTGAACGCCTACATGAACCTAAGCCCCACGATGAAGTGCTTCGGCACCGCCATCAACGATGGCTTCGGCAATGTGGAGGAGACGGGAATACTGATTACCGTCGACGAGATTCTGGAAGAGAAGCGCATGCGCCACATCGACTCGTTCATAAAGGAGCATCCCGAGGCGTTACGCATAACCAGCGGAGCCAACACGGTAATCTACAAGGAAAAATAGCGGAGCCGCCCCGGCCATTGCCGACGGCACACACTGAGGCGCGGCTGCCGCAAGCCGCGTCACGCTCCGGACATCACGCATTGTAAACATTTTTCAAAACCTGCGTCCTTCCGGGCGGCAGTCCGCAACAGCCTGTGCGGCAAGCGGTTACGACAGAGGCCGTTTTGCACCCCGAAACGGTGCGTTTCGCCGTCTGAAACGGGCTGTTTCGCGTCATGAAACGACCCGTTTCGCAACGCGAAACAGCGAAAGCCACATTCCACCCACGCTTTTGTAAACATTTTTCGCAACGCGAGCCAACGCCCGTCGCGGCAAATCCGTCATGCGCAACGGTGAAATGCTGCGGCAACGTTTTAAATTCTTTAACTTGCACAATGCCGACAACTTGAAAGAAATTGGTTAGTTTTGCAATCAACTCGCAAACAAACCAACTAAGCAAATGCACCTGACACAGATGAAAATAGGCCTGTTCATACCGTGCTATGTAGACGCGCTTTACCCCCGCGTGGGCGTGGCCACCTACCGGTTGCTCAAAAGCCTCGGCCTCAACGTTGACTATCCGACCGGCCAGACGTGCTGCGGGCAGCCCATGGCCAATGCGGGCTTCGAGCACATGGCGGAGGGGATGGCCACAAAGTTCGACACTATGTTCGCCGGCTTCGACTACGTAGTGGCGCCATCGGCCAGTTGCGCGGCTTTCGTAAGGCTGAACTACCCGCGCCTGCTGAAAGGCCGCCACGAGTGCCTCACGCCCAATAAGACCATGGACGTGGTGGAGTTTCTCCACGATGTGGTGGAAGTGAAGGAGCTGCCGGCGCGCTTCCCCCACGTGGTGAGCGTCCACAACTCGTGCCACGGCGTGCGCGAGCTGGGGCTGTCGTCGCCGAGCGAGCGCAACGTGGCTCCCTACTCAAAGGTGAAAGACCTGCTCTCTCTCGTCAAGGACATAACCATACGCGAGCCGGAGCGTCCCGACGAGTGCTGCGGCTTTGGCGGCATGTTCTCGGCGGAAGAGCCCGACGTGTCGGTGCGGATGGGCACAGACAAGCTCAAACGCCACATGGCCACGGGGGCAGAATATGTGACGGGGCCCGACAGCTCGTGCCTGATGCACATGCAGGGCATAGCCAGCAGGCAGCGGATGCCCATAAAATTCATCCACATAGCGGAAATATTATCGGCAGGACTATGAGCACACTACATTCCAAGGCGGCACAGGCTTTCTTGGCCGACGACAAGAAGACGACGTGGCACGACGCCACTTTCTGGGCACTGCGCGCCAAGCGCGATGGCATGTCGCACGGCCTCGACGAGTGGGAACGGCTGCGCGAGGCCGCCGGCGCGATAAAGTCGCACACCCTGACCCACCTCGACACTTACCTCGACCGCTTCGCCACCAACGCCGAGAAAAACGGGATTACCGTACACTGGGCAAAGGACGCCGCGGAGTTCAACTCCACCGTGCTCGACATCCTAAAGGCGCACGGGGTGAAAAAGATGGTGAAGAGCAAGTCGATGCTCACCGAAGAGTGCGAGATGAATCCCTACCTCGAAAGCCACGGCATAGAGGTGGTGGAGACAGACCTCGGAGAACGCATACTGCAACTGATGCGCCTCAAGCCCAGCCACATAGTGATGCCGGCCATACACATAACGCAAGAGGAGGTGGGTGAGCTCTTCGAGCGCGAGCTGGGCAGCGAGAAAGGCAACCACGACCCCACATATCTCACTTACCGCGCGCGCCTGAGCCTGCGCAATGAGTTCATGACGGCGCAGGCAGGCATGACAGGCGCCAACTTCGGAGTGGCCTCCACGGGCGAGATAGTGGTGTGCACCAACGAGGGGAACGCCGACATGTCGACCTCCGTGCCCAAGCTCCACATAGCAGCCATGGGCATAGAGAAAGTGATACCCGACCGCAAGTCGGCGGCCGTGTTCCAGCGGCTGCTCTGCCGCAGTGCCACCGGACAACCCACAACCACATTCACGTCGCACTTCGGAAAGCCACGCCCGGGAGGCGAGATGCACATCATACTCGTGGACAACGGGCGCACCGACATACTGGCCGACGCCGACCACTGGCAGACGTTGAAATGCATGCGGTGCGGAGCGTGCATGAACACGTGCCCCGTCTACCGCCGCAGCGGAGGCTATTCATACACCTATTTCATACCGGGACCGATAGGCATCAACCTCGGCATGGGCCACGACGGGCGACGCTATGCCGACAACGTGAGCGCGTGCTCGCTGTGCTGCTCGTGCGACAATGTGTGCCCGGCCAAGGTCAACCTGTCTGAACAGATATACATGTGGCGGCAGCAGCTCGACTCCATGGGCAGGGCAAGCAAAGAAAAGAAGCTGATGAGCAAGGGAATGAAAGCCGTCTTCGATCATCCGGCGCTCTACGACGCCGCGCTGAAGATGGCCCCGATAGCCAACCACGCGCCCAGACCCATCATCTACAACAGTCTCAACGCATGGGGCAAGGGGCGCGAGCTGCCCGTGTTCGCGGGTGAATCGTTTCATGAAATGTGGAAGAAAGGAAAGGTGAAATGAGCACAAAAGAAGAAATCTTATCCAAGATAAGGGCCTGCAGGCTCCCGTCATGCGACATGCCCGACCTCGACGGCCTGCGCGGGATAACATATGCCGACCCCGCGAAGCAGTTCATCGAGAGCTGTATCGCCGCCGGGGCGGCCGTGGTGGAAGCAAAGCCGGGCGACGACATAAACAGCGTAATAAGGCACGCCTACCCCAAGGCAAAGGAGATAGCCTCAAACGTGGAGGGCGTGACCATCGCGACGAAGAACCCTGACACCGTGGCCGAAGCGCAAGACCTGAACGGCACCGACGTGGGAGTGCTCCTCGGCGACATCGGCGTGGCCGAGAACGGCTGCGTATGGGTGCCGCAGACCATGAAAGAACGGGCGGTGTGCTTCATCGCCGAGTATCTCGTGATAATCCTGCGCCGCAGCGACATAGTAAGCAACATGCACGAAGCATACGCGCGCATGGAGACCAACGACTACCGCTATGGGTGCTTTATAAGCGGCCCGTCAAAGACGGCAGACATCGCCCAAGCCCTCGTGATGGGGGCGCAGGCGGCAAGGGGCGTGACGGTGGTGCTGGTGTGACGGCGCGGCACGCCACCGACCGCATCGCGCCACATGAACCCTGCCCCGCAAGCGAAGCCATCGACGAGCCTCGCGGACACGCAAACCGACAGCACGGAAGACAAGAGTCTGTGCGAAGTTTTGTCGTGTTAATTTCAAAAATAAAGGTTTCGCAAGGTTAAAAAACGCCAACACTTTTTACTTTCCCAAAGCCGCAAAGGCCTTTCACACTTTTTTAAAGTAACTTTGCATGCCTATACAATAATATTTATTGCAATAATGAGACTTCGACACATCATTATGTTAGCGTTGCTCGCCTGCTCGCTATCATCTTGTTTTAAAGACGAGCCGGCCAACGCCGAATGCGACATAGAGGC
>CAZKMT010000075.1:0-9347 GCA_964554115.1 uncultured Prevotella sp. | reverse complement strand
GACATGCGGAGAAAGGAGTGAAGTCAGGGCGGTTGACTGTCTCGCAGTCGGGCTTTCCCATTGGCTGCGATGCCGAGGGAGGCGGGTCGTCTGCGGCATGGCAAAAGGAGCGAACAATATCAAAAACAATGTTAAAATCATAAGAACCTACGCAAGATTATCCCTTTCGTCAGTTATAACTGGTGAGTACTCACAACAAGAATTGAACAAACAAAAAGCTTAAACAAGAAAGAAGAAAATGAAGACAAAGAATGTTTCGCGCATGTTCCTTGCAGCGGCATGTTGCTTTATTGGCATAGTGTTTAGCTCTTGTGACGACAACGACAACAATTATGACGGCGATCCCGTTACCACGTCAGACGTGCGGGGCGTGTATGCCGATGCAAATATGTCCGCCGGCGATGCCGACACCACAGTGACGGTGAACGTTGGTGCCGACTCTCTGACAATTGCCGCTTACCCCGTAGACGGGATAGTGGCCGCCGTGCTGCCTCAGGCGGAGCAGGCCGGTGCCTTGGAGACGACAGGCGACGTGACTTTCGCGGCCGCATACGATGCCGAAGTGATTGGCGGCAATGTCGTCATGGCTCTGTCGCCCGACACATTGCAGTTCACCATGGAGGCCAACGGGCAGGAGTGCAGTGTAAAGGTGGCCTTTGCCGAAGGCTCTGCTGGCATCTATTCGGGCCGGTCGGGCACGTTGTCGCTTAAGTTCACTGCGGAAAAAGTGATACTCGATGGTGATACCGTGCCGTCGTTCGAACCGATAGAATATTTTGTGTCGCCCACGCCCAAGGAGTCTGATGACAACGAAGGCAGCGATAATGTGGAGGAGAGCCAGCCCGCTTGAGCGGAGAAACTCCCCCGCCGTGGCCGCCGATGACGGCCTCGTGTAGAGACTCATTCGTCGTTTATAATTAGCATGGTTGGCGGAGGCTTCCCGCGTGAGCGGGCAATGGCCTCCGCTTTTTCTGCATATTGGCGCAGACTCAATCCGGCGCGAGCCATTTCCATTCGTCTCATTCGGTCAATCCGGATTTTATTTTTACCTTTGCATAGGCACATTGCGCGCCGGTTCGCTGCGCCGCAAGCCGGGTGTAAACTTAACAAACGACTATAACGATAATCAAACATGAAGACAATGAAAGCCAACAGCCTATGGCGCAGGCTCGCGACGCTCGCCGTGGCCGCCGCGCTCACCGCCATGCCTGCCGCCGCCAAAACCGCCGCGGGGGGCACGTTCGCCGCCGGCGACAAGACATTCCTGCTCAATGGAGAGCCTTTCGTGGTCAAGGCCGCCGAACTCCATTATCCGCGCATACCGCGCCCATACTGGGAGCATCGCATCAAGATGTGCCGCGCCCTGGGCATGAACACCATCTGTATGTATGTGTTTTGGAACATCCACGAGCAACGCGAGGGCGAGTTCGACTTCACGGGGCAGAACGACATCGCCGAGTTTTGCCGCATAGCGCAGAAGAACGGCATGTACGTGATTGTGCGCCCCGGGCCATACGTGTGTGCCGAATGGGAGATGGGCGGCCTGCCGTGGTGGCTGCTCAAGAAACGAGACATACGCCTGCGCGAACAAGACCCTTACTTCATGGAGCGCGTTGGCGTATTCATGAAGAAAGTGGGCGAGCAGCTTGCCCCGCTGACCATACAGAACGGAGGCCCCATAATCATGGTGCAGGTGGAGAATGAGTATGGCTCTTACGGTGAGGACAAGGCCTACGTGGGAGCCATCCGCGACCTCGTGCGCGAGGCAGGTTTTACTGACGTTACTCTGTTTCAGTGCGACTGGGCCAGCAATTTCACCAAAAACGGCCTCGAAGACCTTGTCTGGACGATGAACTTCGGTACCGGAGCGAACATCGATGAGCAGTTCAGGCGGCTGCAGGAACTGCGCCCCCAATCGCCGCTGATGTGCTCGGAATATTGGAGCGGATGGTTCGACAAGTGGGGAGCGCGCCATGAAACGCGCCCGGCTGAGAAGATGGTGGCAGGCATCGACGAGATGCTGTCGAAGGGAATCTCATTCTCTCTCTACATGACACATGGCGGAACATCGTTCGGCCACTGGGCGGGAGCCAACTCTCCGGGCTTCCAGCCTGACGTGACATCTTATGACTACGATGCTCCGATAAACGAATACGGACTGCCTACGCCGAAGTATTACCGGCTGCGCGAGGCCATGCAGAAGTACAGCGACAAGCCTTTGCCCGCCGTGCCCAAGCCCGCCGCCGACACGATATCCATACCGCCGTTTGCCCTCACCGACCATGCGCCGATAGCCGGCGGCTGCGACAGCGTCATGCAAGCGTCGATGCCGCTCACTTTCGAACAGATGGACATGGGATGGGGAACGGCAAGCTACAGTACGTCGCTGCCCGAGATAGCCTCAAGGAGCGTGCTTACCATCGATGAGGCGCACGACTATGCGCAGGTGTTCATCGACCGCCAATATGTCGGAACAATCGACCGTGTGCAGAGACAACGGTCAATCACGCTGCCGCCGGTGAGGAAAGGACAAACGCTGACCATACTCGTCGAGGGCATGGGGCGCATAAACTTCGGGCGGGCCATCAACGACCCGAAAGGCATAACGGGGTCTGTGACGCTGCGGGCCGAGGTGGACGGCGATGACGTGGTGTGGACGCTGCGCGATTGGACGTGCGAGCGCATCCCCGACACCTATGGGAACGCCGTGCGCGCATTGTCTGCGACGACGGATAAAGACACGGAGACTGCATCCCGTTCCGCGGACGGAAGAGGCTATTACAGGGGCTACTTCACGCTCAAGAAGACAGGCGACACATTCCTTAACATGGAGGCTTTCGGCAAGGGAGTGGTCTACGTGAACGGCCATGCCATAGGCCGCTATTGGAACATTGGCCCGCAACAGACCCTCTACGTGCCCGGATGCTGGCTCAAGAAAGGGCGCAACGAGGTGGTGGTGCTCGATGTAATCGGCCCCGAAGGGCAAGCCTCGTGCCGTGGGCAAGCCACGCCCGTGCTCGACAGGCTGAACATCAGTCGTCCCGCCACGCACCGCAAGCCCGGCGATACGCTCGACACTTCGACACTGCCATTGGCGGCCGAGGGCACGTTTGCGGCCGGAAACGGCTGGCAGACGGTCAGGTTGGACTCGCCCAAGAAAGGCCGCTATGTAGCCATAGAGGGTCTCAACGCCCATGACGGCAAGCAGTTTGCGGCCATCGCAGAGCTTTACGTGCTCGATGCTGACAGCAAACGCCTCAGCCGCGAGCCATGGACGGTGAAGTATGCTGACAGCGAAGACGTCAGCGGAGGCAACTACATGGCCGACAAAGTGTTTGACCTGCAAGAGACCACCTACTGGCTCACCGACCGCAAGGCCGACTATCCGCACGTGATAGTAATCGACTTGGGTTCCGAGCAGACCGTTACGGCAGTGGAATATCTGCCCCGAGCCGAAGAGGGGGCACCTGCCGGACTGAAAGATTACCGCATTTACGTGTATTGACCAAAAGCGTGATACACCACGCAAACACGCACATCCCACAGGCATAAGAGGGGAACGCGGAGGCCATGTCTCCACGCTCCCCTCTGCATTTGGCAAGCGCATGGCCGTAAAGTCAACCGGCCAGCTCCACGTCCGGCAGCCCAACAATAATGCCCGAAGACGCTTCGGCTGTCTGATGACGGTTGCCGTATGTCCGGACATGAACTTTCCTATGCTCCATGCTTTGCCAAACGATCGGTGAACTCTGTTTGTAGCTGTGCGCAATACGAGGGCAAGGTGCGGATTCCCTCCTGCAAGCAAGGTTGCCATGTAGTGGCCAACCGCCGCCTGTCGCCTTGGTTTCATGCGGCATGGGCGCAAGAAAACCGGGAAGCGGCCTTGCTGGCTGCTCCCCGGGCTTTTGCCGACATGTGGCAATAGGGGTTATTTCACCACCACCTTGCGCACACTGCCGTCTTTCATGCGGACTATGTTAACGCCTTTCTTGGCCGCGTCAAGACGCACGCCGCGCATGTCATAACGGGCAACCTCCGTGTTGCTGCCGGCATCGGTGTTTCCAATCTCTTCTATTCCGGTGGACACGTCAAACGGCACCTGCACAAACTGTGTCTTGCCGCGTTGCGTTGCGCTCACGAGCAGGCTGAAGCTGCCGTCCACATCGTCGCCAAGCTCGAGGATTCCGTTGTCGGTTATGGTTGCCATGCCCTCTGTGCCGTCATACGGCGCGTCCGGGAGGGCATAGCTCACCGATGCTTCGCCGCTCTCGAATGAGAACAGTCCTGCGAGCGCGACCTCGCGCGATGTCTGGGTTTCCGCCACGGTTATGTCGCGCGTGCCGTTCACATCGTCAAGGCAGAAGTACGCCGGCGTGTTAAGGTATCCCCAACTTTTGTCGCTGCCGTCGATGTAGAAGCCCAGCTCCGTCACACTTCCGAGGCCGCGCAGGTCCACCCACTGCCACGTGTCGAGATAGTAATGGTCAGCCTCGTTTTCCCCCGTGTAGTCGGCTAGGTGGCAAGTCAGCGTGTCGACTGTTCCGTCAGCGTGCGTGCCCGTGAACACGATGGTGAGGTAAGACCCTTGGGAAAACGCCGACGAGTAGCTGTCGCCGTTGACGATGGAGTTCACCGCGTAGGCTGTGTTGGTCACATACATGCCGCGGATGGTGTCGCCCGCCGCGTTGTTGAGTACGCGGATAGTGCCGTCGGAATAGCCCACGGCATAGTTTGGCGACCCGTTGTGGCCTCCGCCGGCAGCCGAATTGTACTGGTCGTCGAGCGTCGCGTAGTCGGTGGACGTGCAGTTTGAGTATGCGAAACCGGACCACGAGCCCCAGTCGAGGCTGTAACAGTTGCTGAAACTGTAGGAGCCGCTGACGAACGAACCGGCCAGTTCGCTGTCGCCGTAGACACCCGTCACGGCCTCGCCCTTGGTATCGGGGCCTGCCCATGCGCTCTCATCGTCCAGCCACAGGTTCTCCATGGTGGCGGCCACGGCGTCGCCCGTCACCACCACGCGGCACGTGTCGGAAGCCGCTGAGCCGTCGGCATCGGTCACGGTCACGTAGTAATCATCGCACTCCGACGGCACGTAAGACACCGTGGCCGTGCCGTCGGCGTCAAGAGTGGCCGTGGCCACCACCTCGTGCAGGCCGTTGAGCCATGTCAGCGAATACGGAGCCATGCCCCCGGCGACCGTGGCCGACAGCGTGGCCGCGTTGCCGGCGGCTATCGTGTCGCCTGCCGCCACCACGCCGACGGCGGCCGTAGTGTCGGAAGCGGCGGTCGGTTCGCTGAGCCATGAGGCCAAAGCCTTGGCTGCGGGCGAGCCTTTGGCGTTGCGGTTGATGGCAGACACTGCCGCATCGGGAGCCTGTGCGCCGATGTTCGCGGCCGGCATTGCCGCCAGCATGGCAGCGAGCGGCAACATGGGTAAAGAACATTTTTTCTTCATACTCTTTGTCTTTTTGTTGTTGTTTGGATTATTGTGCATATGCGTTTACAGACATGGGCGTTCTCCGAGCCATAGGCTCGCAGGCACTCTTGTGTGTGGTGTTGCAGTGCTTTCCGCCGCCCCTTCCTCGAGGGTAGACGGACATAGTCCGCAAGGCAGGTCTTCTGACTTGCCGCCCGGATAGCGAACGCCTTCCCGGCAATGCCCAGTGGCTTGTTTGTTCGCTCCACAAAAAGGCGGCTCACAGCAGCGGGACTGTCCGGGATTTCCACCCGGTTCCCTTTTAATCACTTGTCACAGTGAACCATTGCGGTTGCAAAGTTATGCAAAATATCTGAAAAAGGGATGGCGACAGGCGATAAAATTGCGCGGCGGGCGGAAAAAACCGCCAGCCACGCCGCGCTCAAAGGGTGAGCCCAGCGAGCAACCGTGCATACGTGTCGATGGCTCCGGCCACTTCGTCAAGGCCGATGTATTCATCGGCGGAGTGTGAGCGCGCCGAGTCTCCGGGGCCGAGCTTCAGCGAGGGGAAAGGCATCAGGGCCTGGTCAGAGAGTGTCGGTGAGCCAAACGGTGTCATGCCCATGTCGAGGCAGCGCGCCACGAGGGGGTGCGACGGGTCGATGTGCGACGAGCCGAGACGGAAAGAGCGCGCCTTGAGACTGCTCTTCATGTGGTTTCGGAGCAGGTCAAAGACCTCCTCGTTGGTGTAAAGCTCGTTGGTGCGCACATCGATGGTGAAGCGGCACGCATCGGGCACCACGTTGTGCTGCGTGCCGGCACTTATCACGGTGGCCGTGGCCATTGTGGGCCCGAGCAGCGCGCTCACTCGCCCGAAGCGGTAGGAGCGCAGCCACTCGAGGTCATCGAGTGCCTCGTAGATGGCATTGACGCCTTCGCCGCGCGCGGCGTGCCCCGACCGTCCGACCGCCGTGGCGTCGACCACCATGAGCCCTTTCTCGGCGATGGCGGGCTGCATGGCCGTTGGCTCGCCCACTATGGCCACGTCTATCGATGGCAACAGAGGCAGCGCACGGCTGAAACCGTCTGTTCCCGACACTTCTTCCTCGGCCGAGGCGAGATAGACAAGGTTATAGGCGCGCTGCCACGCCGACGCCATCCGAAACACTTCGAGCAGCGCGACGAGCCCGCCGCCGCAGTCATTGCTGCCCAAGCCGTAGAGACGCCCGCCGTCGGTGTCGGGGCGGAAAGGGTCGCGCGTCCACGATGCCACGGGTTTCACGGTGTCCACATGGGCGTTGAGCAACAGCGTCGGGCGTCCATCCTCGTAGCCGGGAGCCACCGCCCACACGTTGTTGGCCTCCCTGGTGGGATTCATCCCACAGCCGCGCATGTAGTCTTCAAGCACGTCGGCAGCCGCCTTCTCGTCGCGGCTGACCGACGGCGTGGCGATGAGCCGCTTCAGCAGCTCCACCGCCTCGGTCACATATCTGTCGCATTCCATCTTACGCACAAAGTTAATCATTTCATTCTTTAATCCATCCTGTTTGCATGGAAATGCGCGGATAAGCCGCCAAAAGAATCGCCTTTCGCGGGTTGATGCCCGCGACAAGCCGCCTGCGCCGCTCATCTTGCGCGTCTGCCATGCCGTGTGGACACGCTTCTTTGTAAAGATATTTCGCAATCTGCGCCATTTCGCGGCCATATTTTGCTGCATCTTCCAACCCGTTGATTTCCAGTCGGTTTACGGTATGGGGCGTTTTGCCGTGCGAAATGGCCTGTTTTGGAGGACGAAACAGGCCGTTTTGGCTCGTAAAACGGGTCGTTTCGCAAGGTGAAACGGCAACCGTTGCCCGAAGCCCCGCTTTCTTGTAAACATTATTTACTGCCATGCGTCTCGCGGTCGCCGCCACTTTGATGCGGTATCCCTCTCTGTGGCAAATGCTTCTTTCGCAGCGTCTGGATGCGGACATTCACTGAGAAGCATCCCGGCATTTGAGCCACAGAGCAACATTTCTTTGAGCCTGACAACAACCTTGCTCTCTATCTTTCGCCATATCTTTGCAATCGTAAAACAGCAATTATAAACATTATCGGATTATGGACAAGAAGACAATCGTTGTGGTGGGCGCAGGACAGGGTCTGGGCAACCACGTGGCAAGGAGATTCGGGAAAGAGGGCTTCCGTGTGGTGCTGATGGCTCGCAACAGACAATCATTAAAAGCCTATCAAGAACAATTCACAGGCGAAGGCATTGAAACCCATATCTGTGAGGCAGACGCGGCAAAGCCGGAATCATTGGCGGCCACCCTTGCGCAGGCGACGAGGCAGTTTGGCGCACCGGACGCGCTTATATATAATGTGGGAATCACTGCGGCGGACGACCCTGCGACACTGGACGGTGCGGAACTGATGCGCCACTATCAGACAGACGTGGCAAGTGCGTACGCTTGTGTGCGCCAAGTGGCAGACGAGGACTTTGCAAAGAAAAAGGGCGCAATCATTCTCACCGGCGGCGGACTGGCCACGCATCCCCTGGCGCAGTTCGTTCCGCTCTCGCTCGATAAGGCGGCGTTGCGCACGCTGGCTTATATCCTGCACGACGAACTGAAGCCACAGGGCATCTTCGTGGGCACCGTGACCGTATGTGGCTCGATAGGCATCGACACTTATTTCGCGCCGGCGCGGATAGCGGAGGCTTATTGGCAGATGTACAATGAGCGCGGCGCTTGCGAGATTCGTTATGAATATCCCGAACTGAAAGGCATTGATTTACCTGTCGGAAAGTATTGGGCAAAGGTCTGCGAACTGTCTGAGAAGTATAAATAATCATGTGCGATGAAGACAATTGTCTTGCCGGAAAGTCTGTGCTGAAATGCGGCATGGACGGCATCCGCATACGGACGGACGACTCCGGGCAGGAACATTTTACGGCAGTCCGGGCGTACATATATAGTTGTGGTTTCTTATGTGGGCGCTTCTAATCATGGCTTTGCTGATGGGTATGCTCGTTCCCGTCCAGACTGCGGCGAACGCGCGGATGCGGGCGAGCGTAGGCCCGGCTTTCGTCGTGACGCTCGTCTCGTTCGCGGTGTCTTCTCTGTTGTTGACGCTTGTTTCGGTTGCACGAGGAATCCCGTTGCTGCCGTCCGCCGTGCAGGCAGCCGCCGTGCCGTGGTGGGGCTGGACGGGCGGCATCCTCGCCCTGTTCACCATCACCGTCACAATCTGTCTGTTCCGTGCGCTCGGGCAGTTGCAGACCGCAATTCTTCCTCTTCTGGGCCAATTGCTGTTCAGTCTTGTCATCGACCACTACGGACTGTTCGGGTCGGTGCGCATTCCGTTCTCGGCAATGCGTGCCGTGGCGATGCTGCTGCTGACAGGCGGCGTGTCGCTGGTGGTTGTGCCTGGCCGTGGGAAAAAGAAAGAGGCGCAACGCCTTACAGTCCGGCACGCCCCGCTTTGGCAACTGACGGGCATCGTGGCGGGTTGCCTGATGGCATCCATCGGCGCGATATACGGAAGGTTGGGCAGCTGCCTCGGTTCGGCTGTGCAGGCGTCTGCCGTGTCGTTCCTGATAGCGACCTGCATCATTGCCGCTGCCTGCATGGTGAACGGAAAGATAGCCTGCGTGCGCAAGTCTTTTGCCAAAGGAAATCCGTGGTGGATGTGGTTGGGTGGCGTGTGCGGTGCCGTTTCGGTGTTCGGCAACGCTTGGCTGATACCGCAACTTGGCACAGGGGCATTCTTTATGGCTCTCCTGCTCGGCCAAATGTCGCTCAGCCTCTTGATGGAGGGATGCGGCTGGATGGGAGCGATGAAGCGGCGCGCCACTTTCATGCAGTTTGTCGGCATTGCGCTGATGACGGCAGGGGTGGCAATGATTAGGCTGTAATCCTTCGGAAGTGAATGTGATGAAAGGGCGATG
>CAZKMT010000074.1:0-9398 GCA_964554115.1 uncultured Prevotella sp. | reverse complement strand
AGGTACGGATGCAGCAATACTGGCTTTTGGAATCATCGCCTTGGGGGCGTGCATCAAGAGCGGCCTTGGCGACATCAGGGTGGTGTCTGACAAAAGCCGCACGGTGACGGTGAAAGGCCTCGCGACAAAGGAAGTAGAGGCCGACAAGGTGACGTGGCCGATACTGACCAAAGAGGTTGGCAACGACTTGCCGTCGCTCTACGAGAAGATTAACGTCACGACGGAAAAGGTGAAAGCCTTCCTGAAGCAGAATGGGGTCAGCGATGCGGAGATAAGCGTCAACGCCCCCGTGGTGGTAGACCTCGAGGCGGACCGTTACTATGGAAATGATAAGCGCAAGTATCGCTACAACATAACGTCTACCATCGTGGTGACGTCGTCGAAAGTGGCTGAGGTGCGTGGCATCATAGCCCGCCAGGGCGAGCTGCTCAAGCAGGGTGTGGCAGTGGTGGACGGAGGCTATGGCTCTGGCGTTACCTACGAGTATGTGTCGTTTCAGGACATGAAGCCTGCAATGATGGAGGAAGCCATCAAGAATGCGGAGCAGACGGCGCGGCAGTTTGCCGACAATAGCAATAGCACGTTGGGCAAGATAATGAGTGCTTCGCAGGGACAGTTCTCGATAGAGGATCGCGATGACAACACTCCTTATATAAAGAGCGTGCGCGGGGTGGTAACCGTTACCTATGCCCTGACACGCTGAAAGATTGGCGTGGCGTTTCCACCGCCGGTCGCGGCGGCGTGGCCGATGGGGTTGGCGTGGAAAATTTGTTGTATTCTGAGAAAAAATAAAAGCGAGTGGAGATGAGAAGAATATTGTCATTGATTTGTGTTGCCGTGGCCGCGCTTGCAATGGTGGCTTGCGGCGACGATGACCACTACCGTCACGGGGCGCAGGGCGGCTATCCCGATGGTGGGGACCGGCCGTCAGGCGAGTTGAATGAGTATGAGCAGAGGCTTGTGGGAAACTATGTGTCTGACGATGATCCGTCGAATCCGTTCTACCTCGTGCTTTATGACGACCGCACGGGCTACTATCTGTCCGTGTCTGACGGCATGACTACAGGCGATGATTTCACGTGGAGCGCCACTTCGTCAACCTTGGCGGTGGTGTATGGCTCGGACGGCTCTCGGGCTGTGATGGACTATTATTACAGCGATGACGGTCATCTTTACGTAGACGGCATCCCGCTGGTGGTGAATGCTGACGGCACGCCGTCAGACAGCGTGAGCGGGATAGTGGGGCAATGGAAAGGCACTATAAGCGGATATTACAGTGCCATGTTCGGAATTGCCGATGACAGCTGTGCCACCATCTGTGAGTTTGCGGCCAATGGTGAGGGCACGCAGCTCGACTTCATGGTAAGCACGCCGCTGGCCGACTATGCTTATAGTCCGTTCACGTGGTCGGAGACGGGCGGCGTGATAGTGGTGAACTATGTGGACGATGCGTTGCCCCGAGCCATATATAGCGATTATGCCCTCAGTGACACGGGCTTCACGGGAACGGTGATTTACGGCGCGCAGTCGTTTGGCTTTGCATACGATGCTACGTCGGGCTTCGATTGGACTCCATACATCACGGGCGAAGGCCTGCAGGAAGCCAAGTCGCGCATAAGGCGGTTGCCGCGTGCCACGCCGGCGGCTGTGCGCTGCGGGGCTTTTGCCCGTTGAGCGCACGGCGCGTCGATGCAGGCGCCGGTTCGGAAGCCGTAGTTTGCCGTGCTGCGGGCAATACCAAAGGAGTAATTGAAGCACTCAATGAGGCAGGTATTAATTATGGAAACCACAAGTTCAAAAAATATCCAGTAGATATATTGATAGAGGAAATAGACAAAAGGAAAAGGGAGGCACGACATCTCGCGCCTCCCTTTTGCGTGGAAAATATTGATTGTTCGACCGCCACGACCGCTCGATGGCGGTGAAGCCGCGCTTGAAGGCGCGGTCGTGGTGTGGTCAAGAGGAGACCACGCCGCCCTATGTCAGCCGTTGTCGGGCTTACCCGTAGATTATCTTGCCGTGCTCGTCCTCGTAAGGGGTCAAATCCTTGGCATACTGGTTCATGGCGCGCAGGCTCATGCCCATCGACGAGAAGCCTCCGTCGTGATACAAGGTCTGCATCGTGACTTTGCGGGTAAAGTCGGAGAACATCATGACGCAGTAATCGGCGCAATCGTCTGCCGTGGCGTTGCCTAACGGCGACATCTTGTTGGAAAAGTCCATGAGGTTGTCCATGTCCTTGATGCCTTTGCCTGCCGTGGTGGGTGTGGGCGACTGCGAGATGGTGTTTATGCGCACGTGCTTCTCGCGGCCGTAGATGTAGCCGAAGCTGCGGGCGATGCTCTCGAGCATACTCTTGGCGTCGGCCATGTCGTTGTAGCCGAAGAAAGTGCGCTGTGAGGCCACGTATGTGAGTGCCAACACCGACCCGTATTCGGCTATCGCGTCCAGCTTCTTTGCCACTTGGAGCATCTTGTGGAAAGAGATGGCCGAGATGTCGAGGGTCTTCATCATGTAGTTGTAGTCCAGGTCGTCGTATGTGCGGTGCTTGCGCACGTTGGGGCTCATGCCGATGGAGTGGAGCACAAAGTCAATCTTGCCGCCCAGCATCTCAACGGAGTCGCGAAACACTTTCTCAAGGTCGTCAACACTGGTGGCGTCGGCGGCCACGATGGGCGCGTTGAGCTGTTTGCCCAGCTCCTCGAGCGTGCCCATGCGCAGTGCCATGGGGGTGTTGCTCAATGTTATCGAGGCACCCTCCTCAACGGCTTTCTCCGCCACTTTCCATGCTATGGAGTCTTTGTTGAGGGCACCGAAGATGATGCCGCGCTTGCCTTTCAATAAGTCGTGAGTCATTGCAATAATACTTTAATAAGTTGTAAAACGCCGCAAAATTACAATAAATGCGCAACATCGGCAAATCTTTCACTTAAAAGATTATTGTTGTGGGCTGTGTGAGCCTCGCAATGAGACAAAAGACGCTGCCGGCGCGGCCGTGATTGCATTTGGCACGCACGCGGTGGCCGCTGCGGCCTGTGGCGGAGAGCATGACGGCGGGCGTTTGTTAAAAAACCGTAATCATTAGGATGTTAAACCTTTTCTCTGTAATTTTGCAACTCACATTTTCGAACATATTAAATAATACAGACAGATGAATATTTCATTCGAAAACCCCGACAAAATCAATGGCAGGATTGTGCTGACCGTTGAGGAGGCGGATTATGAAAAAGATGTTGAAAAGACGCTTAAAAGCTACCGCAAGAAGGCCAACTGGCCCGGCTTTCGCCCCGGTTCGGTGCCGATGAACCTGATAAGGCACCAGTACGGCATGGCCGTGAAAATGGACACCATCAACAAGATTGTTGGCAACAAACTGGATGAATACATAAGCGAGAACAAGATACAAATGCTCGGCGAACCGATGCCCGCCGAGGACCAGGAACAGATGGACCTCAATGGCAATGGGCCATTCAAGTTTGTGCTCGACATTGCCATTGCCCCGGAAATAACCGTAGGGCTGACGTCGGACGATACGTTGGATTATTACGACATCACGGTAGACGACGCTTCCGTGGACCAGCAAATTGACATGTTCGCCTCGCGTGGCGGCCATTATGAAAATCCGGAAGAATACGATGCTGCCAAAGGCGACTTGCTGAAAGGTGACTTGCGCGAGCTTGACGCGGACGGCAACGCCAAGGATGGAGGCATGGTGGTAGAAAAGGCCATCATGAACCCCGGCTTGATTAAGGTGGAAGAGCAGAAGGTGCTGTTCAACGGTGCAAAGGCGGGCAGCGATGTCACATTCAATCCCAGTAAGGCATACGCGGACGATGAGACGGAAATGGCCCTGTTGCTCAACATACCCAAGGACAAGGTGGGCGAGATGACATCCGATTTCGTTTTCCATGTGAATGAAATCACGCGCTATGTCAAGGGCGAGGTCAACCAAGAGCTGTTTGACAGAGTGTTTGGCGCAGGCGTGGTGAAAGACAAGAAAGAGTTCCGCGAGAAAGTGGCCGACATGCTCAAGGCCACCATGGAGGAAAATGTGCGCTACAAGTTTTTGATGGACTTGAATGAATACATGGAAAACAAGGCGGGCGAAATAACTTTCCCCGAAGAGAAGCTCAAGAAGATAATGCTGAAAAACGCAAAAGAAAAAGGGGAGAAGTATGTTGACGAGCACTACGCCGAAAGCATAAAGATGTTGAAGTGGCAACTGATAAAGGGAAAGCTCGTGAATGATTTCGGCGTTAAAGTGAACGACGACGACCTTAAGGAAGTCGCCCGCATGAACGTCAAGGCAAGGTTCGCGCAATTTGGAATGTACAATCTGGATGAAAGCATCGTGGAGGAGCAAGCTGGAAGATTGCTCAAGGAACGTAATGACATCGACATGTTGATGAACATGGCCGTCGACAGGAAGATAGCCGATGCGGCAATGAACACGGTGAAACTGAACCGAAAAACCATCTCTCTTGACGACTTCAATAAGATGATGAGAGAAAAATAAAGGCTATTAAAGAAAAAAAACACCTATAACAAGAAGGTTGTCGACTTTTTTTCTTATCTTTGTTCCAAAGGTGGTGCATGGAGACCGGCGGTGGGGCATTCCCACATGCTGCGATGGGTGCGCCTTTCGCAAGGAACAAAAGCAAAAAGGTCGATGGCCTTCTTTTTTCATTGCCTTTTTCGCGATACCGAAAACAACACATATATAATATAATATGAATGATTTCAGGAAATATGCCACAGGGCATCTTGGGATAAACGGACAAATGCTTGATGACGTGATGAACGCCCAGGCGCAATACTTGAATCCATACATCCTTGAGGAACGTCAGCTGAACGTGACGCAGATGGACGTGTTCTCGCGACTTATGATGGATCGCATCATATTCCTCGGCACACAGATAGACGACTACACGGCCAACACGTTGCAGGCACAGCTGCTTTACCTTGACTCCGTAGACTCCGGGAAAGACATCTCCATATACATCAACTCGCCCGGCGGGAGCGTGACGGCAGGCTTGGGCATCTACGACACCATGCAGTTCATATCGAGCGACGTGGCCACCATCTGTACGGGCATGGCCGCTTCCATGGCCGCTGTGCTCCTTGTGGCGGGCACAGAGGGCAAGCGTTCGGCACTCACCCACAGCCGCGTGATGATACACCAGCCGCTCGGCGGCGTGCAAGGACAGGCGTCTGACATTGAGATTGAGGCCAAGGAGATAATGAAGTTTAAGAAAGAGCTTTACACAATCATATCGGAACATTCGCATACTCCATACGAGAAAGTGTGGAAAGACTCGGACCGCAACTATTGGATGACATCGGAAGAGGCCAAGGAGTATGGCATGATAGACAGTGTGCTTAGCAAGAAGAAGTGAGCATGGCAATGAAAAAAGTGTGTAGCTTTTGCGGAAGAAGCGACAAAGACGTGCGGCTGCTGATAACCGGCATAAGTGGTTATATATGCGAGGACTGTGCCATGCAGGCCTATGAGATAGTGCAGTCGGCCGGGATTACAGGTAAACAAGGCGGGGGAAAGGCCGGATTGAAACTGAAAAACATACCAAAGCCGGTAGAAATAAAGAAGTACCTTGACGAATATGTCATAGGACAGGATGAGGCAAAACGCAACCTTTCCGTGGCTGTGTACAACCACTATAAAAGGCTGCAACAGCCCGCAGACCCCGGTGGAGTGGAGATAGAGAAGAGCAACATCATCATGGTGGGCAGTACGGGCACGGGAAAGACGCTCCTCGCCCGCACCATAGCCAAGCTCCTCGACGTGCCGTTTACCATCGTGGATGCCACGGTGTTCACCGAGGCGGGCTACGTTGGCGAGGATGTGGAGAGCATCCTTTCCCGATTGCTTCAGGTGGCCGATTACAACGTGGCGGCTGCCGAGTGCGGCATTGTGTTCATAGATGAGATAGACAAGATAGCCCGCAAGAGCGACAACCCGTCGATTACGCGCGACGTAAGCGGCGAAGGCGTGCAGCAAGGGCTGCTGAAACTCCTCGAGGGGACAATGGTGAATGTGCCGCCGAAAGGTGGCCGCAAGCATCCCGATCAGGACTATATCCATGTGGACACGCGCAACATCCTGTTCATCTGTGGCGGTGCTTTCGATGGCATAGAGCGCAAGATAGCGCAGCGTCTCAACACGCATGTGGTGGGGTATAACTCGGTGCAGAACGTGCGTAGCATCGACAAGGCAGACCTCATGAAGTACATCCTCCCGCAAGACTTGAAGTCGTATGGGCTGATTCCCGAAATAATAGGCCGCCTGCCGGTGCTTACATATCTCAATCCGCTTGACCGCGAAGCCTTGGCGCGGATACTCTTGGAACCCAAAAACTCCATTGTGAAGCAATATGTGAAGCTGTTCGACATGGACGGCATCAAGCTGACGTTCAGCGATGAGGCTCTGAAGCTCATTGTGGACAAGGCCGTTGAGTATAAGCTTGGAGCCCGCGGACTTCGTTCCATAGTGGAGAGCATAATGATGGACGCAATGTTTGAGGTGCCATCATCGAAAGTGAAAGATTTCGACGTGACGCTCGACTATGCCCGGCGACAGTTAGACAAGTCGCATTTGCAGAAACTGGCGTCTTGACACTAAAAACCCATTTTACGATATGACAGACAATGTGAATCTGACACGGGCACTGAAGAAATATTTCGGCTTTGACAAGTTCAAGGGCGACCAGGAAGCCATCATACGCAATGTCTTGGCGGGGCGTGACACGTTCGTGCTGATGCCGACAGGCGGCGGCAAGTCGTTGTGCTATCAGTTGCCCTCGCTGCTAATGGAGGGCACGGCGATAGTGATATCGCCTCTGATAGCATTGATGAAGAACCAGGTGGATGTCATAAACAGTCTCAGTGCGGATGCCGGCATCGCTCACTACTTGAACTCTTCGCAGAACAAGGCCGCCATAGACCAGGTGAAAGACGACATACGCACTGGAAAGACAAAGTTGCTGTATGTGGCGCCCGAATCGCTCACCAAGGATGACAATGTTGACTTTCTCAAGACGGTGAAAATCTCGTTCTATGCCATCGATGAGGCACACTGCATATCGGAATGGGGGCACGATTTCCGGCCGGAATACCGTCGCATACGCCCCATCATAAGCGAGATAGGGCAGGCTCCGGTGATTGCCCTTACGGCCACGGCCACGGCCAAAGTGCGCACCGACATCAAGAAAAACCTCGGAATATTGGACGCTACCGAGTTCAGAAGTTCGTTCAACCGTCCGAACCTTTATTATGAGGTAAGGCCGAAGACGAAGGATGTGGACAAGGACATAATAAAGTTCATAAAGCAAAAGGAAGGCAAGAGCGGCATAATCTATTGCCTTTCGCGCAAGAAAGTTGAGGAACTGGCGGCCATATTGCGTGCCAACGACATAAAGGCGGCGGCCTATCATGCGGGGCTTGACTCCGCCACGCGCTCCAAGACGCAAGACGGTTTCCTTATGGAGCAGATTGATGTCATAGTGGCCACCATAGCCTTCGGGATGGGAATAGACAAGCCCGACGTGCGTTTTGTAATCCATTACGACATACCCAAGAGCCTCGAAGGATATTACCAGGAGACGGGACGTGCCGGGCGTGATGGCGGCGAGGGCCTTTGCATAGCGTTCTATTCGCACAAAGACCTGCAAAAACTCGACAAGTTCATGGAGGGGAAACCCGTCGCCGAACAGGACATCGGGCGCCAGTTGCTGCAGGAAACGGCCGCATACGCAGAGACGTCGGTGTGTCGCCGCAAGATGATTCTCCATTATTTTGGCGAGGATTATGACAAAGACAATTGCGGAAACTGTGACAATTGCCTGCATCCGAAGAAGAAAATAGAGGCTGAAAAGCAACTGCTCACGGTGCTTAATGCCATTGCCGCCGTCAAGGAGAATTTCCGTTCCGATTATGTCATAGATTTCATAATGGGGCGCGAGACCGACGAGATTGTGGCGCACAAGCATCACGTGCTCGATGAGTTCGGTTCGGGCGAGGACGACAATGAGAAGATTTGGAGGCCGCTCATAAGGCAGGCACTCATAGCGGGCTATCTCAGCAAGGAAGTGGAAAACTACGGATTGCTGAAGATAACGCCCGAAGGAAAGAAATTCATGAAACATCCGAAAATGTTTATGATAGTGGAAGACAACGAGTTTAACGATGATGAAGACATCACTTCCGATGGTGCCGGTACGGGAACGAGTGCGCTCGACCCGACGCTCAATGCCATGCTCAGGGAGTTGCGCAAGAAAGTGTCGAAGAAAATGGACCGTCCGCCATACGTGATATTCCAGGATGTGTCGCTCGAACAGATGGCCACAGACTATCCGGTCACGCTCGAAGAGCTCAAAAACATACAGGGCGTTGGCGAGGGAAAGATAAAACAGCCATACGCCAAGGAGTTCGTTGACCTCATCAAGCGATATTGCAAGGAGAACGACATCGTGCGACAGGTGGACATGCGCGTGCGCACCGTGGCCAAGAAGTCGATGCTCAAGGTGAGCATCATACAGAGCATCGACAGACAGGTGGCTCTCGATGACATAGCCAATGCCAAGGGCATAGACTTCGACGAGATGCTCGATGAGGTAGAGGCCATAGTGTATTCGGGTACCAAGATTAACATCGACTATTTTCTTGAGGAAGTGATGGACGAGGAACATGTGGAAGACATCTATGAATATTTCAAGGATTCTGACACCGACGACCTTGAAACAGCAATGCGGGAGTTGGGAAGTGATTATACCGAAGATGAGATTCGGCTCGTGCGGATAAAGTTCATCTCGGAGATGGCGAACTGACATGGTCGCGCAGTCGGGTGAGGCAAACCGGAAGGCTGCCGCTGCATTATGTGAATGAATGCAAGGCAACGGGATGGCACGAACCCTGTTACAGGATTCGCGCCACCCCGTTTTTCATGGGCTTTGGCGTCGGTATTTCTGTTTCCACGGCGCGCTGCCTGCATGGCTATTCCCGTTTTGCAGGCGGTGTGCGCCAAGGCATGTCTGCACGGTGAGGTGCATCATGCCAATCGAGTGCGGCTCCGTTGTCAAGGCGGTGCGCGGCAAGGATTCTGTGTGGAGTGGTGAGGCACTGTTGAATGCGGAACAGCACCATGCAGACGGTAGTCACAGCCTATGGTTTTGTAAAGATATTTCGCAATGTCGCCGGAGGTGGCCGCCGGATAAGGGCGGCTGTGTAATGTGTTGATGGCCAGTGGATTTGCGACATGTGCCATTTTGCGTTGTGATATGGCTCGTTTTGGAACGCGAAACAGGCCGTTTCACATTGTAAAACGCACCGCGTTGCAGGACGATATGGCGTATGCAATGTCGTAACCCCGGATTTTGTAAATGTTA
>CAZKMT010000073.1:0-9613 GCA_964554115.1 uncultured Prevotella sp. | reverse complement strand
CTTTTTGTCTATGCGCATCTGGATTATATAAATCCTGTGTGGCCCACAGAAGCTATTCCCTATGCCCGATTGTCCATAAAAATGTAACAGGGAAGCCGTCTTTTCCATGCTCATTGAGTATGAGGCCGGATGACTCGGAAGTGTCTGTGTCATTCTTTTGTCATATTGATACGTTGTGACCTGTAGTCTTCAGGTTGGTTCCAAAGTCAGTGTGAGTGAGCTTGCCTTGTCATAGGCATCACTGCCATCAAGTAGTTGCTATTCTACGTCCATATCATCCAATGAATCGCCAACTGCCATGAATGCCGCTTGTGACTTGCCGTGGTTCTTGGCTATGGCATCATGGCATACTCCATGTCATGGCCAAGCCTTGCTACGGCTTTTGTGAACTCTTCCAAACCCATTTGTTTGCCAATAATACAGCGTCATTGAGAATATCATGAAACTTATGGTGCGTGAGGTTTGGTGTGATTCTTGTCCAATGTTATTGGTTCAATGGGCTGTCATTTGCATAGGATTCATGCAAATGTAATGACATATAAATCCCCAATGCAGGCGGATTGTGCTTGATTGGCAATCCGGTGCATTGGGGAATCTTATCAGTCGTAATTTGATTTGTCAACAAATCTTTCTTGCGCCATCACTTATGACGACATCATAAACTTTGGGAGCGTGGCCGAATTTGGCTGTGTACTTCTCCTTGGCATCGGCTATGAACTTGTCGTAGAGTTCGTCTTTCACCAGATTTATGGTGCAGCCACCAAAGCCTCCGCCCATGATGCGGCTTCCGGTCACACCGTTTTCTTTGGCGATGTCATTGAGGAAATCAAGTTCTTCGCAGGAGACCTCGTATTCTTTCGACAATCCGTGATGTGTCTCATACATTTTTTGTCCCACGGTTTCGTAGTCGCCGGCATTCAAGGCGTCGCAAACGGCGAGTACTCTGTCTTTTTCGCCTAAGACGAACTTGGCGCGACGGTAGTCTTCATCGCCCACTTCGGCTTTCACTTCTTCCAGCTGCTCCCACGTGCAGTCGCGAAGGGTTTCAAATTTGCCTTCAGGGTGCTTGGCCGCGATGTGCTTTACCACATTCTCACAGCTCTTGCGACGGTCATTGTAAGGGGAGCCGGCCAACTCATGCTTCACGACAGAGTCAAGCAACACAAGCTTATAGCCCACGGGATTGAATGGGAAGTATTCAAATTCACGGCTGCGGCAGTCAAGGCGCATGAGGCATCCCGCTTTCCCAAATACGCTGGCAAACTGATCCATGATGCCACAGTTCACACCACAATAATTGTGCTCCGTGGCTTGTCCGGCAAGAACCATGTCCCATTTGCTTACCTTGTTGTCTGCGAACAGGTCGTTTAGGGCGAAGGCATAACAGCTTTCCAGAGCTGCGGATGAAGACATTCCCGCACCCAATGGCACATCGCCGGCAAATGCGGTGTTAAAGCCTTTGACCTCAACTCCGCGTTTGCGCATTTCTTGTACTATGCCATAAATATATCGCGCCCAGCTCGCACGCGGTCCTTGCGGGTCGTCTACCTTGAACTCTACGCGGTCTTTCATGTCTATGGCATACGCCATGATTGTATTCGTACCGTTGGGTCTTATTTCGCACATTATCCCCTTGTCTACAGCTCCGGGGAACACGAAGCCTCCGTTGTAGTCTGTATGTTCACCAATGAGGTTGATACGTCCCGGAGAAGCGTATATACTGCCCTCTTTCCCATCAAAATGCTTGATGAAACGGCTTCTTACAAATTCAATATCCATAGGTATATTCATTTAAGTTTATAGATTCTTTATTTCCCGCTAAGTCCTATCTTGCTTCCAAAATTGCAGAACCACAACACGTAAGCATAGTATATGAACATCATGCATATTGCAATGCCCACTCCCAAGCTCGGAGTATCGACGACGATGCCCATTATCGGAGTAAGCGTTGCTGCGCCAATGACACCGAGGTTTATTATGCCGGAAGCGGCCTTGGTGTGCGGGCCAAGTTCTTGCAGGCCGAGGTTGAAAATGAGAGGCCACATGACAGAGTGGAACAGTCCTGCGGTAAGCATTGCGTAGACGGCCGCCATGCCGGAAAGGAAGAATGAAATGCCGACACACGCGGCTCCACATATTAGGCACACACTGAGGATTGAGCGTGGCTGAAATTTGCTTAACACTGCCGCGCCGACAAAACGTCCCACCATCATTCCGCCCCAATAGAGCCACAGATAGTCCGTGGCCTGACCGGGAAGCGAATTGTTGGCCTCGAAATAACCGGCGAGCATGGATGGAATGCCTATCTCCAGCCCCATGTACATGAAGATGGCAAGTGCGCCAAGCCATACATGCGGATATTTGAAAACGCTGCTCTTATAGTGCTTCTTTGAGCCGGATGTCTCGGCTGCCTGCTCTTCCTCATTGATGTTTGGCAATTTAAGGCAATATAAGATGGCACATAGCACAATAGTAAATATGCCCAAGCCAAGGTAAGGCATGGGAATGTCGCTGGGCACTGCATTTTTTGCGTCCTTGCCATTGAGGATGACAGAAAGTATGAATATAGGCGCAACTGTTGTGGCAACAGAGTTTAACGCTTGGCTGAGTGTCATTCGGAAAGCGCCTTTCTCCGGCGAACCGAGCACCATTACGTATGGATTTGCCACGAGTTGCAACATTACAATGCCTAAAGCCACGACAAACATACACGCAAGGAACATCCAATAAATTTTGCTCACGTCGCCATTGAGGTTGCCGCTGATGCAGAAATAATTGAGTACAAAGCCCATTCCAACTACCGCCAGGCCGAGCACGAGTGTTGACTTGTAGCCAATCTTGCTCATCATAAACCCGAAAGGTATGGACATGATGTATGCTCCATAGAAAGCAGAGTTTACCAACTGGCTTTGGAAGTTGTTAAGTTGGAAAGCGTTTTTACAGAACTCAATCATCGAGTTGTTCATCGTGGTTATGAATCCTATCAGGAAACACACAATGAACACAATCATTAATGCGAACGTATAGTTCGGCTTTGTGTTTTGGCTCATTTTTAGACGGAAATTATGTTTATGTTCTCAATCTATTTTTCAATGCCAAACTTGTAGATGGTCTTTTGTTTGTATTGCTCGCCCGGCTCCAAGATAACCGATGGGAAATAGGGGTGGTTGGGAGAGTCCGGGAAGTGTTGGCATTCAAAGCAGATGGCACTACGTTTCGGGAACGTTGCCCCGTGTTGCCCCTTATATCCGTCAGCCCAATTGTCAGTGTACAGCTGTACGCCAGGCTCTGTGGTGTAAACTTCCATGGTGCGTCCGCTTATCGGCTCCTTGATTTTGGCAGCCAAGCTCAGCTCACCCTCTTCTTTCTTGTTTAATACGAAGCAGTGGTCGTAGCCGGCACCGTTGCGTATTTGTTCGTTGTCGGCATCAATGTCTTTGCCTATTTCTTTGGGAGTGCGGAAGTCGAATGGAGTATCTTTAACGAAGCGGATTTCTCCTGTGGGAATGGAATTCTCGTCGATGGGGATGTAATAATCTGCGTTAATCTGGCATACAAGGTTATCTATTGTCGGTGTCGGGTTTGCAATTCCTGCGAGGCTGAAGAATCCGTGGTGTGTCAGGTTCATGATTGTTTTTTTGTTGGTGCAGGCAAGGTATTCAAGTATCAGTTCATTGTCATCTGTGAAAGTGAACTCGACTGTGACTCTGAATTCTCCAGTGAATCCTTCTTCGCCATATGCCGACACATAGTGGAGAGCTAATGCCCTGGGACCCATTTGACGGGCATCCCATACTCTCGTATGAAATCCTGTCGGTCCTCCGTGCAGAGAGTTTTGCCCATTGTTTATCGCAAGCTGGTACTCTTTCTTGTTTAAAGTGAAGTGGCCTCTGCAAATGCGGTTTCCATATCTTCCAATAAGTGTTGAGAGAAAAGGCTCAGGACTGTTAATTACGTCTTGGATATTGTCATGGCCTTGAATCACGTTGGCAACGTTTCCATCTTTGTCGGGAACCATGATGGCAACTATCGCTCCCCCATAATTGGTCAAGGCTACTTCATATCCTTTTCTATTTTTCAATATGTATAAATCTGTCTTCTTTCCATTTATGGTGGTCTGGAAATTTTTTCGATTCAAGCCGCACAAATTCGCGCTCTCTGTTGTGTTCGTCATAATTAAATGTTTTTAGTTACATATTATTTGCAAAGTAACCGAAAAAAAAGGAAGTGACAAAATAAACGCGAAAAAAAAACGTTTGCACAGTTGTTAAAACTACTAAAAACAATGGGTCAGAAAGTCGGCTACAATATAGCTGCTGCCTCCTATGAAAATTAAATCATCTTTTGTCGCGGCTTCTTTTGCGGCCATAAAAGCATCGCAGACTGTGGGGTGGCACTTGCCGTCAAGTCCTTGTGCATTGGCCTTGTCTCGTATCATGCTTTCCGGTATGGCGCGTTTGGTTGACGGCCTTGTGAAATAGAAAGTCGCATCGCGTGGTAACAACGATAACACTCCGTCCACATCTTTGTCGTTGACCATGCCAAATATAACGTGAATACGGTTGCATCGTGCGTGTCTTAATTGTTCGCCGATGTACAACCATCCGCCTACGTTATGGCCGGTATCACATATTACGGTTGGGTTTTCGCTTATTTTTTGCCATCTTCCCATCAGTCCCGTTGTGCGTGCTACGTCTGCGAATGCCAGTCGCACGATTTCCTGTACGTCTTTTCCTTTCGGTAGCACAGCGGGAATTGCGTATCGGTTGTCATTGAGTGCAGATATTGTGGAAAGTACAGTGTTGGCATTCTTCACTTGATAAAAACCGCTTAGGTCTCCACGCAAGACTCCGTAATGCGCGGTGTCATACAGAATGCCTCCGCCGGCGATTGGCGTGGCGCTTTTCACCTCGCGAAGCTCGTCTGCAAACAATATTGGAGCATCCATCTCTTTGGCTTTGGCTTCAAATACGTGACGTGTCTCAGGCACTTGCTCGCCGATTACGACAGGCACACCTTTCTTGATGATTCCCGCTTTTTCCATTGCTATTTCTTGAATGGTGTTGCCAAGGAATTGTGTGTGGTCGAGGCTAATGTTTGTTATGACAGATATGATGGGCGTGATTATGTTTGTGCAGTCAAGGCGTCCTCCCAGGCCTACCTCAATCACCGCATAGTCGACTTTCATGTCGCTGAAATACTTGAAAGCCAACGAGGTTGTCAGTTCGAAAAATGATGGGTGGAGCGGCTCAAAAAAAGCTCTCTCTCTTTCTATGAAGTCAACTACGTAATCCTCGCTTATGCACTTGCCGTTTATGCGTATGCGTTCGCGAAAATCTTTCAAGTGTGGCGATGTGTACAGCCCAACCTTGTGTCCGCAGGCTTGTAGGATGGCGGCGATGGTGTGCGAGCAGGAGCCTTTGCCGTTTGTGCCTGCAATATGGATTGTGCGATAATTTCTGTGCGGATGCCCGAAGTGCGCGTCAAGTGTGATGGTGTTCTCTAACCCCTCTTTATAGCCTGAAGCGCCTTGCCTTTCAAACATCGGCATCTGGTTATACAGGTATTCTATAGTTTCTTGGTATGTCATCACTTTAAATGAAAATGGGGTGCGGCGGGCACCCCTGGGTTTGTCAGTTGAAATAATTCTTGAATCGCTGGAATATCGATTCCTTGGTGGCAGAGTCACTTTTGAAGTTGTCGCTTTCCTTCAGTTTCTCCATCATTTCCCGTTCTCCGTGTGTGAGTGTTTTTGGAACGTAAACACTTATGTTGACCACCAGGTCGCCGATTCCCGTGCCGTATCCCTGCACGGCAGGCAGTCCCTTGCCTTTCAGCCGCAGTGTCTTGCCCGGCTGTGTGCCATTCTCAATCTTTATCTTCAGCATGTTTCCCTCGATGGACGGAACTTCCACCTCGCCACCCAATGCGGCTGTCGGGAAGTCGAGCAACAAGTTGTATATGACGTTGTTGCCATCGCGGACGAAAGTGTCGTTGGGTTCTTCCTCTATATATACCTGTATGTCACCGCTGATGCCATTGCGCCGTCCGGCGTTGCCTTTGCCAGGTACGTTTACCACCATGCCTTCGGCCACACCGGCTGGAATGTTTATTTCGACCACTTCTTCCCCTTTTTCGACACCGCTGCCACCGCACTTGTGGCATTTGTTCTTGATGACCTTGCCCTCGCCTCCGCATGTTTGGCATACACTTTGGGTCTGCATCATCCCAAATAGGCTTTGCGTGGTGCGTACAACCCTGCCGGAACCTTTGCAGGTCGGGCACGTTTCGGCTGCGCTGCCACTCTCGGCACCGCTGCCGTGGCAGTGTGAGCATACTACGTCCTTGCGCACCTTGAACTTTTTCGTTACGCCGGTCGCAACTTCGAGTAGCGACAGCCTGACTTTTAGGCGCAAGTCGGCACCGCGATATTGCGGCTGACGGTGATAGCCTCCGCTACCGCCAAAGCCTCCAAAGCCGGCTCGTCCACCGAATATGTCGCCAAACAAATTGAATATGTCATCCATATCCATGTTGCCGCTGAAGCCTTCGAATCCGGAACCGGTGGAACCGCTGAATCCAAACCGATCATATTGCTGGCGTTTCTGGGCGTCATGCAGTACGCTGTATGCTTCGGCGGCCTCCTTGAATTTCTCTTCGGCCTCCTTGCTGCCGGGATTGCGGTCTGGATGATACTTTATGGCGATTTTCCTGTATGCCTTTTTTATTTCGTCTTCGGTGGCGTTTTTGTCGACGCCCAAAACATCGTAGTAGTCTCTTTTAGCCATTCTTTATACCAAATTGAAAGATGCTTATGTGCCGTGTCACTGTCCAACAGCCACTTTGGCGTGTCTGATAACCTTTTCGTTGAGCTTATAGCCCGCCTGTACGCAATCAAGCACCTTGCCTTTCTTGTCGCCGTCTTCGCTTGGCACCATTGCGATGGCCTCGTGGATGTCGGTGTCGAAATCGGCACCGTTGGTCTCTATTTTCTTTACGCCCAATCCCTCAAGAACCTTTTGGAACTTGGCATATATCAATTCCACGCCTTCTTTCAGCACCTTTGGGTCGTCAGTGGCATTGGCGACGGCTCGTTCCATGTCATCGAGCACGGGCAGGATGGCGGTGATGACTTTCTCTCCCCCGTTGAGTATCAAGTCTGCCTTTTCCTTTAGCGTGCGTTTGCGGTAATTGTCAAACTCGGCCACAGCGCGGAGATATTTGTCTTTCAGCTCCTCAATCTCACGTGTGGCGGCTTCGAGCGGGTCAATCTCTTTTGTCGCTTCCTCTTCCGCGCTCTCCTCTGCGGCACTTTCGGTGTCTTGCTGTGTCTCCTCGGCTTCTTGCTCTGTGCTTTCAGCCGTTTCATCGACAACGTTCTCGTTGCCGGTTTCTATTTTACTGTCTTTCTCTTCCATGTTGTCAGTTCTAAAACCATTAAAGGACATAGCAAAAATCGTGCCTAATTGATTCCATACATTTTTGCCTTTTGTTCTTTTATGCTTTCATCATATATATATTGGTCGTATTCCATCAGTTTGTCTATGGTGCCTACAGGCGTCAGCTCTATTATCCTGTTTGCCACTGTCTGTATGAACTCATGGTCATGGCTTGCAAACAATATGTTGCCCTTGAAACTTACCAGATTATTGTTGAATGCCTGTATGCTTTCAAGGTCGAGATGGTTTGTGGGAGTGTCAAGAATCAGACAGTTGGCATTTTTCAGTTGCATCCTTGCTATCATGCAGCGCATCTTTTCACCGCCGCTGAGCACATTCACCTTCTTCATCACGTCCTCATCCTTGAAGAGCATCCTGCCAAGGAAACTTTTCATCTGCACCTCGTTGCCTTTGCCGAATTGGCTGAGCCAATCTATGAGGTTAAGGTCGCAGTTGAAGAACTCGGAGTTGTCAAGGGGAAGGTAGGCTGTCGTTATTGTCACGCCCCACTTGTAATCTCCGGCGTCGGGGCGGCGGTTGCCGTTTATTATTTCAAACAGTGCGGTCATGGCCTTAGGCGTATGGCTTAGGAACACTGTCTTCTGGCCTTTCTCGATGGTGAAGTTCACGTGGTCGAACAGCACTGTCCCATCGGAATCCACGGCCTTGAGGTCATGCACTTCAAGGATTTGCGTTCCGGGCTCGCGATCCATTTGGAATATTATTCCGGGATATTTGCGCGATGATGGACGGATTTCTTCCACGTTCAGCTTTTCGAGCATCTTCTTTCTGCTTGTGGTCTGCTTGCTCTTTGCCACATTGGCAGAGAAGCGGCGAATGAACTCTTCAAGTTCCTTGCGCTTCTCCTCCGCTTTCTGCCGCTGGTTCTGCGCTTGTCTCAGTGCAAGCTGTGAACTTTGATACCAGAACGAATAGTTTCCTGCAAACACAGTCACTTTGCCGTAGTCGATGTCTACGGTCTGTGTGCTCACGGCATCGAGGAAGTGGCGGTCGTGGCTTACTACGAGCACGGTCTGCTCGATGTTGCTCAGATATTCTTCAAGCCACATCACTGTGTCAAGGTCCAAGTCGTTGGTCGGCTCGTCGAGCAGCAGGTTGTCGGGATTGCCGAACAAGGCTTTGGCCAGCATGACCCTCACTTTCTCGTTGTTTGACAGGTCGCTCATCTTCTTGTCGTGGAGAGCGTCTTTAATGCCGAGGTTGGTGAGCAGCTGGTCGGCGTTGCTTTCCGCGTTCCAGCCATCCATCTGGGCAAATTTATCTTCGAGTTCGGCCACTTTGATGCCGTCTTCATCATTGAAGTCGGGCTTCATGTAGATGGCCTCGCGCTCTTTCATGTTCTGCCATAGGGGCTGATGTCCCATGAGCACAGTGTCGCGCACGCTGTATTGGTCGTATTTGAAGTGGTCTTGTTCCAATACCGACATGCGTTCACCCGGGCCGAGTTCCACAGTTCCCTTGTTGGGTTCAAGCTCTCCGCTTATTGCCCTCAACAGGGTGGACTTGCCTGCTCCGTTTGCCCCGATGACGCCGTATATATTGCCATTTGTAAACTTTATGTTCACGTCTTTGTACAAGACTTTCTTCCCAAACTGAATGGCTAAGTTTGTTACTGTAATCATTGTTTGCCTTTTCTTGAGTTTTGTTGTGACAATAGCCTTATCGGCCTGCAAAATTACTATATATTTCCGACACGGCCAAATTTATCCTTGCCTATCCCTGATGGCGGCATCAGTGTGTCGCATGGCAGTAAATAATGTTTACAAATACGTAAGGCTTTGGCGAGCCGACGCGGCACGGTTGTAGTGCGTCACGACCATAACGGGAAATTCGGTCTTCAGTCTGTCCGGTTTGCCTTGCGAGGGATTGGAGAATACAATGTTATCGGCCGACACGATGGACCCTTGGCCGGTTCGCATGCAATGGCTTCGTCAATGTTGCCCGCACCAACGATTGCTACTTTCATGCGTTCTTCCGTTGGTTTATGAATAAATGCAGGCAAATATGCGAGTTTTCCGCAGGATTGTGGGAACTATGTTGACGGGAATCTTGTAAGGGGAATCATACAAATCTGATTTGTTTGCCGGTTTATCAGTTTTTTTATATATTTGTCCTTGTTTTATCTTTAACCAA
Source organism: uncultured Prevotella sp. (assembly GCA_964554115.1). GTDB lineage: Bacteria > Bacteroidota > Bacteroidia > Bacteroidales > Bacteroidaceae > Prevotella. Next base: position 20 of record CAZKMT010000073.1, on the reverse strand, counting down.
TTCAAAACAGTTTTTATGAG
>CAZKMT010000072.1:0-9627 GCA_964554115.1 uncultured Prevotella sp. | reverse complement strand
CTTTTCCATGAGGGGAGCATCGCTCGCGAAGACGTTCCGGTGCATGACGGCGATCGCGTGTTCGTGATAGGATGCGGGAATACGGCCATGGATGCCGCGCGCACGGCCATACGCATGGGCGCAAAAGACGTGGAAGTGGTGTATCACCGCACAATCAATGATATGAGTGCCCTGCATTCAGAATACGAAGAGGCCGTGGAAGAGGGCGTGAAATTCAATTGGGAATCGAACATTGTCGAGATATTGGATTACAACGGCGTGCTGAGCGGTGTCGTGATAGAGCATGACGGAGAGCGGCGCATAGAGAAAGCGGACAAGGTGTTGATGGCGATAGGCTCCGTGCCGGCAAGCCGCATCGTGTCAACGACAAAGGGGATAGAGGTGGATGAGCGTGGATACGTTCTCACTCGCGAGACGCCTTACGGCATGACATCCCGCAAGGGCGTGTTTGCCGGCGGCGATGTGGTAAACAGGCCATCCACCGTGGTGCTTGCCATGCGCGATGCCAAGCGTGTGGCAGAGGGCATAGCCAAGTATGTGGATGCCATAAAACTGCTTGAGGCGGTAAACACGGAAGGGATAATCCATACGGAGGGCACGAAATAATTTGCCTTTATATGAAAAGCGGCGGTGTCTGTCCCACATCGGGGCAGACACCGCCGCTTCATTTTATTGGTTTGCCACTCAGGGGGGGGGGGGAAGAAAAAGCGGGGTTAACAGTTTCCGGCGTGAGCTTTAAACTCGTTTTCAGATGAACTGTTGACCCCGCCCCTCTGTTGTTGATTATGCCATTTAAGAGCCTTGCAATATGTCTTTGGCATGGGCGTCAGGCAGGAGCCATTGCCCATCGGTCCGCCGGGTACATCTTAGAACCCGCCGCCCGGTCCGCCGAAGCCCCCTCCTCCTCCTGGAGGAGGTCCGCCGCTTCCGCGCTCACCGCCGCCCGGACCTCCATCGCCTCCCTCACCGGGACCTCCTTCTTGTCCACCGCCACGCTGCAGTCCTCTGCGTGCTTCCTTAGTACCAAAGAGGTTGATACGATAAATTACGTGAACCATTGCGAATGTCGTTATTGCATTGTACTCGGTATCGCTACGCTGCATGGCACTGATGGAACGGCTTATTGTGCTCTGTTGGTTGAGCAGGTCGTAGAGCTGAAGCGTAACTATGAGGTTCTTGCCCTTCAGGAAACTTTGGCTCACCTGGGCGTTCCATATAAGTTCATTTGTGTTGAATGAGTCGTCATTGTAGCCGCGGCGACTGTTCATGTTGAGGTCAAAAGCCACCTCGGTGCCCCACGGCAATGTTATGTTTGAGTTGAAGCCGTAGGTATATTTCCATGTGTCAAGATTGCTGCTTGATTGTAGCTTGTTGCGTGAATGATTGTATTCCAAGGAGCCATTCAGCTCAAACTCAAACCAGTCGTTGCGATAGCCTACTGTAAGCTGCTCCGATATGTTAGTGGTGCGAGTTGTGTTTCTTTGTGAGTTTTGCTCGTTCAGGCTCACGAAATTCACGTCGTTCGAATATTCAAGTTGCGTGTTTGTGCTTACGTTGAAGAATCCAGCGGAGTCTATGGCAGAGTTAAACATGAAGTTGCCTCGTGCAGACCAGTTGCCGTTTATGTTCTCCGGGCGTGTTGTCCGTCCACCGGTCTCGTTGTCGTAAGTCACCATGTTGCTTATGGAATTGCTCGTGGTCCTTATGCGGACGTTGCCCATTATGGTCTTGTAGTGGTTCTGGATGTAGTTGTTGTAGAAGATGTTGAGTGTGTTTGTGAACGATGGCTTCAGCCCGGGATTACCCATGGTGATGTTCAGCGGGTCGCTGTCATCGGTGATGTCGAGCAGGTCTGTCATGCTCGGCTGGCTTGTGGTACCGCGATACCTTACGCGCAGCTGGCTCACTTTGGATATTTTCCACCTGAAGTCAAGCGTGGGCGATACGTTGGTCACGTTGCGTGTGGTGTCGGTGTTTATGCCTTGGTATTTTTGCACGAACCTTGTCTCTTGCGGCATGATGGTGACGCCAAAGTTAAGATTGTATTTCTGGCGTATTATGCGCATCATTATTTCAATGTTGTGGATGTAATTCTTGTACTCGGAAAAGCGACTCAAGTCATCGTCAAGGTAGTCATAGTACGGGTTTTCAAGGCGCGACAGATAGTCGTCCCATCCCCGGTAATCAACTGACACGCCGCTGAAGAAGTCTTCACCCAGATTGCTGAAGTCGTAGGTGGAACGGTCGCTTTTCGTGTATTTGTACTGGAACTCATAACTGAATTGTAGATAAGTGGCTTTCATTATTGGCTCACTGTAAGTGGCCTTGATGCTGTAGTCCCAGTTTTTCTGCGGCGTAAGATTGTAACGGTTTGTCTGGTATGTGGAATCTTCGCCCAAATAGTTCTTCGTCTGGTACAGGTGTACGTTGTTGGTGCTGAGGCTCTTGCTGTCGCTCTCGCCATAGTTGCCTTTTACTTGCAGCGAAACGTTTCTCCCGCTGCTGTTTAGTTTGCGGTTGAGTAAGAGCGTACCGCCGAAGCTTTTCGACTCGCTGTATGTCAGGCTCGTGTTTTGTTGATGGTTCACGATCAGCGAATCGGAGGCAAGTTGCGTTATGGCGTCATCATCCAATGGGTCGCTAACGTAAAGGTAAGGGTCGTCGTTGAACGTTGCTGATTCTCTGGTGCTGGTTCCATCGCTTGTCGAATAGCTCATGTTTGGGCGGAACATGATGGTGGTCATCGTGTCGGGCGTCCATTCAAGGCGCATCTGCGCGTTCCATGAATTGCTACACGAATAGCTTTGGCTGAGGCTATTGGAGAACGAACCTTCCGTGCTCACGAAGTTTTCGCTCGAGCTTTTGGTGTATGTGTCGCCGTCGTTGTGGTTCCAGCGCACGCTGCCATCAAACTTAAGCTTGCCTTTATCCTCGTAGTTGAAGTTCAAGCCAACCATTTTCGACGCTTGCAATCCTCGCCGTCCTCCGCCAAAGCTGCCGCCTCGTCCGCCAAACCCTCGGTCGTTGACGTTGTTGGCGCTGCCCAGTGCCATTAGCCGGAGCTTGTCGCTGAATTGTCCTGCCATTATCCTTCCTGCATAGCGGTCTTCGGTGCCTATGGCCAGATCGGAATTCGACAACAAACCTCTGTTCATCCCTTTCTTCAGTCCGAAATCGAGCACGGTCGACTCCTCGCCGTCTTCGATACCAGACATGCGCGCCAAGTCACTCTGCTGGTCGTATGACTTCACCTTTTCCACTATCGAAGTAGGTATGTTTTTCAGTGCCGTTTTGGTGTCGCCCGTCATGAACTCCTTGCCATCCACGAGGATTTTCGACACCTCCTTGCCGTTGATTGTCACGTTGCCTTCATCATCGACCTTTGCTCCTGGCAGTCGCTTTATCAGCTCTTCCACCACCGAACCCTCAGGTGTGCGATAGGCACTCGCATTATATATAAAGGTGTCCTCGTGCGTGGTCACTTTTAGCGCGCGCCCCGTTACACTGGCTTCTTTCAGCATTATGGCATCGAGTTCCATCTTTATGGTGCCGAGGTTAATGCCTTTCCCCTCGCTGATGGTTATGTTATGGTGGTAGTTTTTGTAGCCGACACATGTCACTTGCACAATGTAGTTGCCATCGGAGGGTGCTTCCACGGTAAACGAACCGTTGGTTGCTGTAAGCACGCCTTTCACCATTGTGCTGTCCGTCTTCAGTAGTTTTACGGTACTCATGGCCAGCGCTTCATTCGTTTCGCTTTCTATTACGGTGCCTTTTACCGATCGTTGGGCAAAAGCAGTTACAGTTGCCGTTACAACGGCGATCAGAAGTACGAGTCGTTTCATTCCCATGCTCGAAGATTAGTTACATGTTTATGACGGCTACCGGTACAAAACGTTTAATCGGTGTTTGCTTTTATTAGCTTTTTTGTCGTTGGGGCGTAGAGTCCCCGCTTGTTGTGTGAATGGCTTGTACGGCATGGTTCATCGTCACCATCCGTCACTTTCCATAGGCCATTCCAACATGTGCCGGAGTTTTTCCGCCCGGCTTGCCCTCCTGCCATGCCATTTGCGACATCGTTAAACAAAATTAAAAGCAATGCGTGTTTCTCAATTTTGCAGGATTAATATCGTATTTTTGCAACATAAGTGGAATGCAAAGCCGCACGGTGGAATAGCCCGTGTGGAAACTTTTGCATTAACCTGCGGACGATACAAATCAAAAATAGGGCTTGTGCGGAAACCGCGACGGCAGGTGGAGGCCTGCTCCGGGCGAGTGTTAAGCACGATGCAATCAATTAGAAACCGAAAAATAATTATGAAAATGAAGAAACTGATTCCTTCAATTGTGTGTGCAGCACTATTCACAGCCGCTTTGCCAGCAGGCGCGGCCAATGCTGCCAAGCCATCGAAGAAGAGCGTCATTACAGCCATGCGCGTGGCCAATGACTATTTTATGAATAAATGGAGCGATCCGGGGGAATCCATCCCATATCCATCGCGCAATAAGAGCTACGAGTCGAATCTATGGACGCGCGCATATTACTATGAGGGGCTTATGGATCTCTATGAGGTGGATCCCCAGCAGCGCTACATCGACTATGCAGTGGAGTGGGGCGAGAAGCACGACTGGGGGCTGCGTGGCACCAAGGACGGCGTGTTTCCGCGCAATGCCGACAATCTGTGCGCCGGGCAGACATACATTTACCTGTATCAGCACAACCAAAACAAGCCCGAGAAGTATATAGCTGCCATACGGGCTGCCATCGACTCGATGATGGTTACCGACAAGATTGACGACTGGTCATGGATAGACGCCGTGCAGATGGCCATGCCGATATTCGCGCAGATGGGCAACCTTACCGGCAACACTGCCTACTATGACCGTGCGTACGACATGTACATGTACACAAAGACGAAGCATGGCGATAACGGACTTTACAATCCCGAGGACTCGCTTTGGTGGCGTGATGCCGACTTCGACCCTCCATACAAAGAGCCTAACGGTGAGGATTGTTATTGGTCAAGAGGCAACGGCTGGGTAGTGGTGGCCATGGCGCGTATGCTCAAGCTGCTGCCCGGTGACGAGCAACACCGCAAGGAATACGAGACAATGCTCGTAAGCATGTGCAAGGCGCTCAAGTCACTGCAGCGTGCTGATGGTTTCTGGAACGTGAGCCTGCACGACTCCACCAACTATGGCGGCAAGGAGCTTACCGGCACGGCCATGTTCATTTATGGAATGGCTTACTGCGTCAACAACGGACTGCTCGATGCCAAGGAATTTTCTCCCGTAATCTATACGGCATGGAATGCCATGGTGAAGGATTGTCTCCATCCAAACGGTTTCCTCGGTTATGTGCAGGGCACCGGCAAGGAGCCCAAGGAGGCTCAGCCGGTTACCTATGAGCGCGAGCCCGACTTCGATGATTTTGGCCTCGGTGCTTTCCTGATGGCCGGCTCGGAGATAACGAAGATGGAATGAGCGCAAAATGAATGAATGCCCACCATCGCTGCGGGAGAGGCGCAGGTAGCGCGAGATGCTCCGTGGCGGTGGTGGGCAATTATATATCTGGGGCATCGTTTGTAAAGGCATTCAGCCATCCCGCCGAATTTGTCGGCGCATGTCGCTGGGCATAATGTACACGTGCGATACCATGAAAGCGAGATAAAGGAATGGACATAGAAAGGATAAAAGAGCTTGTAAGGCAAAAGCCGAACATAGCCGACACTCTCGGCATGGAATTTTTTTCAACTCCCGAAGATGACACTTGCATGGCGACAATGGCGGTAGACCACCGCAACTGTCAGCCGATGGGCTTGCTCAGTGGCGGAGCGTCGCTCGCCTTGGCTGAATATTTGGCCGGTATAGGGTCGTCGGCTTTGTGTCCCGACAGGATGTGTGTGGGAGCCAACGTTAGCGGCAGCCACGTGAGGAGTGCTTATGAAGGCGACACTGTGACGGCTGTGGCGCGACTCGTGCACAAAGGACGCACGTTGCACGTGTGGAACGTCGTTATAAGTGACTCTTCGGATGCCACCATCTCGACGGCAAGCGTGATGAATTTCATATTGGACAAGCCCGCACAGTCCGCAAGCCTTGATAGCCGTCGAAAATGAGGCGTGATGCCATGGCATGTGGGCAGGTGACGGGAAGCCTTTGCGAAGCCCATGCGTGCAGCCATCGGTCATTAGAGCGAACAAATACAACCGGAAACTTGAATTGTGAATAGGCAAAATGCGGTATGTGATTTACTTTTGCCTGTTTTGGAACTTGCCGGACAGTTTGACTTTCCTATCCGTTCTCGGCAATGGCAGACGCTCGCCAGTGGCATTGTGACCCCGTTGGGATTCAAACCCAAGACCTTCAGAACCGGAATCTGACGCTCTATTCAGCTAAGCTACGGGGCCTAAAAACGGTTGCAAAGGTAACAAAAATATTGTGAACGGCCTAATCTTTTGCTTTAAAAATAATGAATATCGCAATCCTCCATGGCAGGTCTCTTCAGTGTCCGCCAAAACGTCTTCACTGTGGCAGGGCGTGCCATGTCGTCTGTGCCCGTCGTTCCATATCCCAGTCATGCGCATGTCAATCCCTAAAGCCGCTTGGACTTCATGCCTTTTGAAAGTCTGCAACTTTGCGCCAGCGCGCATGGCCGCATCTTAAGCATCGGATTTGCCGATGGGATTGTTGCGGGCATTCCACAAATGTTTACTGTTTTTAGGGCTGCTTGATAATCAATCTTGCGAGATTGGATGCGTTTGCATTGCGATTGCCACCCTCATCGCTTACAATCAGTCGCCCTTGTTCAGTAGGGCGGAAGTGCGCACGCGGCTCAAAGTCTCAGGTGTCATCTGCAAATAGCTTGCGATATACACCAATGGAGCCCTAAGCACCAGTTGCGGTTGCAGCTTGACCAGCTTGGCATATCTGTTTTTCGCCGATTCAAACCTTAGCATATCTGCGCGTATCTGGCTTTGTATGAGTGACTCCTCGAGTATCTTCCGATAAAGGATTTGGATGTTCAGGCACTTCATCGCTACCTTTTCAAGCTGTTGTCGCGGTATTGCATATATTACCGTTGGTTCCAGTGCTATTATTTGCAAGTGGGTGGGCATCTCCTTAAAGAGGCTTTCTATGCACATCAGTATGTTGTTTTCAACAGCCATGTGCTCGGTCATCTCCTTGTTTTTCTTGTAGTAGAATTGCCTGACGAGACCTTTCACTACCCAATATATGTTAGTGCACACTTCACCCTCGCCCAGTATCATCTCTCCTTTCTGGAATCTCAAAGGCACAAGTATGCTTTCCAGCAAGTCTAGCTCATCGTGGCTCATTGTGCTGTAACGGCGTGCAAGTTCGCGTGCCACATCCCGTGAAGTAATACCGATGTTCGCCATAGCAATCCTCCTTTGTTTGTTCTTAATCAAGTTTCAAGACAGCTAGAAACGCTTTCTGCGGCACTTCCACGTTGCCAATCTGCTTCATGCGCTTCTTCCCCCTCTTTTGTTTTTCCAGCAGTTTGCGCTTGCGGCTGACATCACCCCCGTAACACTTTGCCGTGACATCCTTGCGCACGCATTTCACCGTTTCGCGCGCAATGATTTTTGCTCCTATCGCGGCTTGGATGGCAATGTCGAACTGCTGCCTCGGTATGAGTTCCTTGAGCTTTTCGCACATCCGCCTGCCAAAAGTCACGGCGTTGTCATTGTGGGTGAGCGTAGACAGTGCGTCCACAGGCTCTCCGTTAAGCAGTATGTCCAGCTTCACCAGCTTTGACGGGCGGTAACAATCCACGTGGTAGTCAAACGAGGCATAGCCTTTCGATATGCTTTTCAGCTTGTCGTAGAAATCAATGACAATCTCCCCCAAGGGAAGCATGAAGTGCAGTTCTACCCTGTTGCCACTGACATATTGCTGGTCTATCAGTTCACCGCGCTTGTCGAGGCAGAGCCTCATTATGGGCCCGATGTAATCGGATGCCGTGATAATCGAAGCCCTGATGTAAGGTTCCTCTATGTGGTCTATCATTGTCGGGTCCGGCAGTCCCGATGGATTGTGTACTTCCTTTACCCCGCCTTGCTTGTCGTAACACGCATACGAGACATTGGGGACGGTCGTTATCACGTCCATGTTGAATTCCCTGTCCAGACGTTCCTGGATTATTTCCATGTGCAGCAATCCGAGGAAGCCGCACCGGAAGCCGAAGCCCAACGCCACGGACGACTCCGGAGTGAATGTCAGTGATGCGTCGTTCAGTTGCAGCTTCTCGAGCGAAGCCCTCAGGTTTTCGTATTCGGCGGGGTCTATGGGATAGACTCCTGCAAAAACCATGGGCTTCACCTCCTGAAATCCCTCTATTGCCTTGAGGCACGGACGGGCAACGTGTGTGATGGTGTCGCCCACCTTGACTTCCTTGCTGTCTTTTATCCCGCTTATTATATATCCCACGTCGCCTGTTCCCAGCGCATCCTTGGGAATCATGTCCATCTTCAGCACGCCCACTTCATCGGCCACGTATTCCATTCCGGTGTTGAAAAATTTCACCTTGTCGCCCCGGCGCATTGCGCCGTTCTCAATCTTGAAGTAGGCAATGATGCCGCGAAAGGAATTGTAAACGGAGTCGAATATCAATGCCTGCAAAGGGGCGTCCTCGTTGCCCGTGGGGCAGGGCATCCGCTCCACCACGGCGTCCAATATCTGCGGCACTCCCTCGCCCGTCTTTCCGCTTGCGCGTATGATGTCGGCACGGTCACAGCCTATCAGGTCCACTATCTCGTCTTCCACCTCTTCCGGCATGGCGTTAGGCATGTCTATCTTGTTTATCACGGGGATTATTTCCAGATTGTGGTCGATGGCCATGTAGAGGTTTGATATTGTCTGCGCCTGCACTCCCTGGGTCGCGTCCACCACGAGCAACGCGCCCTCGCATGCCGCTATGCTGCGCGACACCTCGTAAGAGAAGTCAACATGCCCCGGGGTGTCGATGAGGTTCAACGTGTATGTTTCCCCGTTGTAAGTGTGTTCCATTTGTATGGCATGGCTTTTGATTGTGATGCCGCGCTCTCGTTCCAGTTCCATGTCGTCAAGCATCTGGCCATTCGTAACTTCTATGGTCTTGGTGTACTCGAGCATTCTGTCGGCAAGCGTTGATTTGCCATGGTCTATGTGGGCTATGATGCAAAAATTCCTTATGTGATTCATCTCTTGTTTGTGAAAGCTCAGCATTTTTAAAGTACAAAGATAGTAATAATCCTACAACAATTCAAAATTATTGTAGAATATTTTTGTGTATGTCGGTGGAGAAATGTGGCGGCATGGCTGCCGCTGCGTGCCGCGTCTGCGGTAAATAATGTTTACAAATGCAGCGGGATTTGGGTGACGGCGGCCGTTTCAAGTTGCAAAACGCTGCGTTTTGCGCACTGAAACGGCCTGTTTCGTCATCCAATACGAGCCGTTTCACAATCCGAAACGGCTCGTGTCGTAAACCATCTGGAAATCAAATGCCTTGCAACGCATTTGCAAAGGCGGCGGCAAGACTGTGCGCGCAGCGAAATATTTTTACAAAATCCGCCTATCTTATATTCTTCATCTCGTCCAGCAAATTCTGATAGCTTACTACTTTGT
>CAZKMT010000071.1:0-9985 GCA_964554115.1 uncultured Prevotella sp. | reverse complement strand
ACTGAATATATTCAGGATTGACTTCTATGGAAGCCGCCAGCAGTGTCGGCAGTTCCACCAATAGGCGTTTGACTTTAGAACCACGCACCGTAACCAGATAACCTTCATATCCGTCAAGATTCCCGCCTATGATTCGGATTTTCCGCTTGCGCATGTCAGGCGTGACTTCTTGCGGGCGGTAGAACTGCGGTATTTCCGAGGATTCTACCGCCTTTTTGAACTGTTCCATTTCCTTGTCGCGGACAATCATGGGCTTACGGCCTTTCAAGAACCGATATTGAAAGGTCGGAACTTTCTCAACAATGGGGTCGAGGGTCAGGCGTGAATCATGAACGAACAACAAATCGTGGATGAAAGGCACTTCGATGCGCTCTCGTTTTCCGTTCCGGGCCACTATCTTTTGTACCTTGGGCGTGAAGTTCTCTATTTTCATCCCGTCAAGCATCTTGTAGGCCGGCGACTTGGAATGGTAACGGGTCAAATCACGCATCACAAACCACAGTATATCACTGTCCGTCATAGCGCATAATTTTCAATAAGGACAAAACTTTCTAATCCTTCAAGTTTCTGTATTTTATTGAAAAACTTGAAGTTACAAGCATCTTCCCTGAAAGTTTAGAGGCTTTCCCACCTCCGTTTTCATTCATTCGTAATTATACCCCGTGAGGTATCCATTCCTTACTTTATACCAAACATTTTCTTTTCATAGTTTGATATAGTACATCTCTTTACAAGAGACATATCCTTTGTACTCACAAATGCTAAGGTTCAGTAAATCAATACAGAAAAGAAATCTACAATAGCCCATCGCTCAACATCTGTCAAACAAAAGTAAGTTCTGTCAAACATCAAAATAGGTATCCAACGAATCTTTTTTGCTCATTCTTACTGTTTTATTTGATTTAATTTATACCTTTGCATTGGCATATATCTCTTGTAAAGAGATAGTTAGACTTTGTGATACCGAAATCGGTACGTCTCTCTTTAAGAGATGGATTTATACGATGCAAAGATACAAGAAATTCTATGAAATCCATAATGTACCGAATAAAATGTGTTCAGGTAATCTTTATTTTTACGTTTTTGCTTAGCAAATGCAAGAGATTTGTTGAACACCAACAGCTTTTCCAAGCTACAAATAGTTGATATCCAAGATGCTATCCTTTTGATACTTCTCTTAAAGAGAGATGGCTCATCTTGTTCAACAAAAACCTGTTACTTGCCTGCAAAAACTCTTTTTCTTCTTCATGACTACTTCTTTTTCATGTACCATATTGCAGAAATCCTGTTTGTTATGCCTTGATAGAAGAAATTGTCACTTGCCCCTATCGTTTTACCTTTTTGCCATTCAAGACAGGCAATAACAGTCCGGCGCATCCACAAAACAAGATTAGCCTGTGGGTGCGCAAAGAAAGATGTCCGCAAAATCCTCGACCCGAAAGATAGGGCAATTTATGCCAATCTAACCAATCAGTTTAACCTGTGAGGCGTCAGTCATAGACTGCACGAATGACCGTCAGGTTTGCATCGTCAATCACTTGGCTGTCCAAGGAGTTCAAGTAGATGCGTGTGGTCTTTTCCGAATCATGCCCCAATGCCTGGCTGATGGACGTGGTGGGTATGTTCAGCCGATAGGCTGTACTGGCCCAGCAATGCCTCGCAGTATATGTTGTCAGCGGAATGGGGCAGTTTACCATCTGGCCTATCTTCTTCAGCAGGACATTCATCCGATGCAGGGCGTTCTGGTATTGCCGCCGTATGTCGCCACCGTCTTCGCTTAGGATAGGCAACAAATAGCGGGAACCTTTCACATGGTGGCGGTCAACTATCTCCTGCATCTGTTTCTCCCATTTGATTTCGAGTTTCTGCCGGGTCTTTTGGCGGGAATACGTCAAGTAGCCGTTTTTCAATTGGTCGGTCTCCAGCATGGCCAAGTCCACGAACGAGATGCCCCGCAGGTCGAAGCTTATCAGGTAGAGGTCGCGGGCAAACGCCATTTCGGCATCTTTGCTCAAATCCAAGTTCTTGATTTCTTTTACGGTTTGGATGGGAATTGCCCGCTTGGTGGTTTTGTCCACGCCGGTATAGACTTCCGCGAAAGGGTGTCGGTCTATGGTAAGTTTCTTTTTCACGGCCCGGTTGTAAATGGCCCGCAGGTTACGGTTGTAGAATGAAGAGGTATTCCTGCACAACCCGCAATCATCGAGCAGGTAATGTTCATACTCTTTAATCAGGTCTTCATCTATCTCGTCCAGACGGATGTCGCCTTGTTCCCCACGGAAGCGCAGAAGACTGTTCACGGATGAGGTATAAGTTTCCGCAAGGCGATGCTTTCCTGTGCGTTTCAGGTGTTCCGTCAGTTTGTGGGAAAACACGCGAAGGCTGTGCTCGTCATCATCGGGCAACTGATAAGCTGCCACAACTTCATCTGCGGTATAGAACTTGCCCGATTCGTCCAAACGGCGGATGATCGCTTCGACTCGTTTCTTCATATTTTGCAGGTTCAGTGCTATTCCCTCCAAATAGCGACTCCGTTCTGGATTTTGTTCAGGGAATGCCACTTTTCCGTTTTTCCATTCTCCGGGGAAAAATTTGTAACCTGTGCTGATTTGCCGGGCCACACGTTCGTGAATCACTTGGAAATAGATTGATCCCGGTTTCCCTTTTACCCGCGAGGGCCTGAATTTTGTTTTTACTGATGTTGTCATAACATTGATGTATTGATTGAAAAATCACTTTGCCCCTTTTATCTAAAGTTTTGTATTATCATAAGGATTACATTATTATAATCGGAACTATCCATTTTAGTCTTGCTCATTTCAAATCAAGCAAAATACATTGTTCGTACAATAATGATATTTCAAGACTAAAGTAGATTGTTCCGAAAAATATTAACTTTGCAACACAGTGTTATTTATGAACGAAGAATTTGATTTTGAAAGTATCAAGAACAAGGCCATTGAACAGCTAAAAGCCGGCAAAGCCTTGTTAGGTAAGGATGGCGCCTTTGCTCCGTTGTTAGAGAGTATATTAAATGCAGCCCTTGAAGGCGAGATGAATGCCCATCTTTCCGATGATGAGCGCATGAGTGGCAACCGTGTTGAAAGGCTTCCCCGATGCTGTCCAAAGCGTGTTCCCTAATACCATCATGCAACTCTGTGTCGTCCACCATATACGCAACTCCGCCAAACATGTAGGCAGCAAACACCAAAAAGGATTCATGAAAGACTTGAAACATGTCTATGGCGCGGTAAGCAAGGAAGCCGCTTAAACGGAACTTCTTAACCTGGATGAAAAATGGGGCGGGAAATATCCGATTGTCATCAAGTCGTGGCAAGACAACCGGGAAAGGCTTGCCGAGTACTTCCGGTTCACACCGGATATACGACGTATGATCTATACCACCAATATCGTTGAGGGCTATCACCGTCAAATACGGGAAGTGACAAAAAACAAGGGCGGGTTCCCTAATGATACCGCCCTTGAAAAATTGGTTTACTCCGCTTACCGCAACATACGCAAGAAATGGACCATGCCTATTGCCAATTGGGCGACCATGCACAACAATCAGCGATAAAGTTTGGAGATCGGTTTAAATTGTCGTAACTTTACGCTTGTCGGGACGGGGCCGCCCCTTGGCACTGACCGAACCCCGACCGATGGGCTTGAAAGAGAACAACGCATGACACAGTTTATTTTACGCTCCCAAATTTTGGACAGTTCTTTCTTATGAACTCGTCAAACTTGTCGGCATTCAGCAAGCCGAATCCAATCTTATGAGTACCGATGGCCTTTATAACGGAATCCGTATCGTTATTTTTGCGGAACAACCTCTGTACATACTCGCTTGGAGCGACACCGCCTATAGTGCGGTTGGTCGTCGCACTTATCATAGGGATATTCAGTAAATGGCAGTTTCGTTCGCGCATATCGCACCGCTGAACGGAACAAACCGCCCATCTCTTTTGGCGCCTTGCCATCCATTGAAAGTTGAATGGATAAGACCAGTCACGAGGTTTATATGCGTTCGAGCACAATCCTCACCAAGTTGTCGATATGATTCCTGTAACCCGTGTCAGCCTTTCCGGCCCGTCGGTTGGCTATAACCATGCACACTGTAGTGGCCTTGTGCCCCATAAGGCGCGCCAGTCCGGCCAAGGCTGAACTCTCCATCTCAAAATTGGTGACGCGCCTACCGCCATACTCGAAGCTCTCTATCTTCTCGTTCTGCCGTGGGTCGGCCAACGGCACACGCAACTGTCGGCCCTGCGGCCCGAAAAAGCCGCCGCAGGCTATGGTTATTCCGCGCACCATGTCGCTGCCGGCTATGCGGTCGGTCAGTTCCTTGTCGGCCTCTATGGCGTATGGGTATGGCGCGCACATGTTGCCGGTCCATCCGAGATGCGTCACCAAGGCACGCTCCAGTTGCAGGTTGCACACAGCATTCCGTCCCGCATAGAAGTTGAGCAAGCCGTCAAATCCCACCGATGTTTCCGAGCAGATGAACGTGCCCTCCGGCGTGTCGGGTTGCAGTCCGCCGCACGTGCCTACCCTGACTATCTCCAGTTGGCGCAGCGTGTCTTTCTCCTCTCTCGTAGAAAAGTCTATGTTTGCCAGTGCATCAAGCTCATTCATCACTATGTCAATGTTGTCACACCCAATGCCTGTCGACACAACCATTATCCTCTTGCCCTTGTAGCTGCCCACCATGGTGTGAAACTCGCGACTTTCCACCTCACTGTCCACACGCTCAAAGTGTGATGCCACGAGCGACACTCGCCCCGGGTCGCCCACAAGCACTACCTTGTCAGCCAGTTGCTCCGGCTTCAAATGCAGATGAAAAACGCTTCCGTCGGCATTGATTATCAGTTCGGATTCAGCAAAATATTTTTTCATGCGGGTCAGTTTAGTATTTCATTCTCGGCGTTCCTTATGTCTTTCTCAAGCTGCTTGATTTGCATTTCGAGCGACTCCATCTGACTTTCGGTCTTCAATATCTCGCCTTTCAGCGTGTTCTTGTCACTGTCATTGGCCGTACTGTAATATTCGCGTGCCTTGTCCAAAGCCTCACCTAAAACAGACAGGTTGACTTCCATCGACTGCAACTTGCCGAATCTCTCCGCATTGCCCGGAGCGCGGAAATCAGACGGCTTGGTGTAAACGGTGCGGTCATTGATTACGAAGGCTATCCTGTCTGCCGGCTCGCCATCAGCGCTCTCGCTTTGCAGACTCTTCAGGCGCTCGAGTGCCTGTAGCCGCTCACTGCCATCGCCCCATGTGTCGGCTATACGCTCCAAAGTGGCAAAACTGTGTATCTGCTCCAACGAATATTCATCGGGCGAATATAGCTGTCTGCTACTCGACGGTATGAAAGCATATATGCACACCTTGCCATCCTCTTGGTTGCGGTCAGTGGCAAACCACCCTATCCTATTGAACTCATCGACAGCATACATGTAATCGTTGGCCTCTGAATTGAACGGCATTCCGATGTTTTCCGCTTTCAAGAATCTGCCTGTCTCAGAGTCATAGCGCGTCACGAAGATGTCATATCCGCCGATGCTCTCGTCGCCGATGGCCGCAAAATAGAAAGTGGTTCCGTCGGCCATCATGAAAGGATAGTTCACCGATTTGTACTTGTCTTCATCGCCAATACCCCCTACCTTGGTCGGTGCGGCCCATGCCCCATCAAACATGTCGCTGGTGAAGAGAGAGAAATTGCCGGCAGTGTCTTCCACGGAGAAATAACATCTGTCACCAAGTCCATTCACGTAAACACATGCGTTCGGCTGCATTCCGCCATTAAAAAAGTCATTGTACTTATGCAACCGACCTGCATCCGCGCTCAGCGCATATTCGTCAAGGAAGCTGTCCTTGTCCACGACAACGCTGTCTATGAACACTATCCTCTGTGTCGCCGCCTCCATTTGCGCCAACCGTTCTTTTGCCATAGCAACGGCGGCCTTTTCTTTATCCCTTGCCGCGGCCTTGGACTGGCGGAGGTTTTGCGCCACGGCTGTCATGGCAGACAGTGCCACGGCAAGTGCCGCCATTGTAAGTATGCGCCTCATCGTTCTTTTTCCTTTAGTTTAAGTTAACATTCCGTTTTCACCAGCTCCCGCTCCCACTGCGTGAGTGGATGTAAGAGAGTCGTCCGGATAGCACAAAGGTAGTGAAAAGATTCTTAACCGCGCGCTCCATTAACAAAGATTTACACGCGGTGACTGCCATTCTCCTCTTGGCCGAGCATACTTGGTGGGCTTTGCAGCTGCCGCAAGAGTTTGTCATGTCGCCTGCCCGTCTCCCGGCTGTCCGCTCCCATGTGGCGATACGAGTTCCCGCACCGCCCGTTCACACCGGCACATCGCTTCGCGCCGTCCACACCTTTCAGCGGGCATCCCCCACAGCTGTGACATGGGTCGTCGGCATTCAATACGGTTTTGCGTATGCGCATGGCAACATACCATACGGCACAGACCACTATCGCGAGCACGACTACAGTCTGCATGAGAAGAACCGCTTATATTCCGACTCGAAATTCGGGGTAAACACTCCCCGTCCCATGGCCTGTCTTATCTCTTCGGCCGTCCAGAAGCGACCATCGTCAAGCTCCTCGCTGTCGGGCGTTATCGCGCCATCGAATGTGGTCTTGAACACATGCACCAGCTCAGCCTCCACATCGCTGCGGAACACATAACGCCCAACGGGCTCAGGCACATAGCCTTCGATGCCAATCTCTTCGGCCACCTCACGCCTCAACG
This sequence comes from uncultured Prevotella sp., assembly GCA_964554115.1. Lineage (GTDB taxonomy): Bacteria > Bacteroidota > Bacteroidia > Bacteroidales > Bacteroidaceae > Prevotella. Next base: position 3,224 of record CAZKMT010000071.1, on the reverse strand, counting down.
CCCGGCCTATGTCTTCTCCGCAATCCACGTGTCCGCCCACGGCAGTGTCCCATTTACCGGGCTGCACGTCTTTCCACTGCGGCCTCTTTTGCAAGAACAGCCGTCCTCCGCTGTCGAACACATGCAGATGGACTACCGGATGCAGGATGAACGAGCGACTGTGAGCCACTTCACGCGCCACCATTCCCACCACTTCGCCGTCTTCGTTGACGGCAGGCAGCATCTCGCCGCCGTTAGTCTTAGTTCCCATTGCCTCAGTTTTTAGTAAACCGCTTAATCAAAGCCCTGTTTATGGCCTGTATGCAACGGCTCCTTTTCTCTATGTCTTCCCGCACCGTATTAAGATTGTTGAACAAGTCCGAGAACACGTTCAGGATGAAATTGGGTTGTCTGTCGTCCTCCTTGATGTCGGGGTTGGTTATTATCCTGATGCCACGCTCCTCTATGTGGACGTCGATGTCGGTGTCCGTCATGATCGGCTCGCCATCGCAATGTATGGCCCCGGGCTGACTTCTGTGAATGTGGATGCGCTTGGCCTTGAACGTCTTTATCTTCGAGTTCTTGTCAAGCGTCTTGTTAAACATGTCGATGCTTATCTGCGGAGCGTCGAAAGCCTTGAACGGCTCCATTATTATCACGTCCATCAAGCCGTCGGTCATGGTGGCCTTGGGCGCAATGTATGCGTTGTTGCCATACTGCGAGGCATTGGCGCAGGCGATGAGGAAAGCCTTGTGCCGCGTGGCCTTGGTGTCGTCTTCCACCTCATACACCTCAGGCTTGTACTTGAGCCCCTCCCGCAGCACGTTCTCCATGTATGTTATGGCTCCCCGCTTGCCCGTCTCGGCAAACTTCTGGCTTATGAACGCATCGAAGCCCATGCCGCACGTGCAAAAGAAAGGCATTCCGTTTATCACCCCGTAGTCAAGCGCGTCGATGTTGCATTGGTTGATTATGGACACCGCCTTGCGCACATCCATCGGAATGCACAGGTGGCGCGCCAAGCCGTTGCCCGACCCGCAGGGCACTATTCCCAATGCCGTGTCAGAGTGGACGAGCGAACGTGCCACCTCGTTGACAGTGCCATCGCCACCCACCGCCACCGCAATGTCAATCTTGTCCGCCACACATTTGCGCGCCATCTCCGCCGCATGGCCGGGATATCCGGTAAACAGGATTTCATAATCAAAAGATTTCCTGTCTATAGTCTTCGCTATCATGCGCGAAACCTCCGCCTTATTATGCGTGCCCGAATGCGGGTTCACTATGAACACTATACTTTTCTTTCCACTCATCCTTATTGCAAAATTACACAATAGTCTTGTAATGAATCTGTTTTATGGATAAAAAAATCACTAAAACTATTTTTTTTGAAGAAAAGCCCCCGCCATTGGCAAAAAACATGTAACTTTGCAGCCTGCATTATTGAGAAAGATTTTTAACCTACCAATGGGACAATTACAAGACAGGTACAAAGACTATCGGGAACCGCAAAAGTTTATGGACGCCGGAGTTTACCCTTACTTCCGGGCCATAACCAGCAAACAGGGCACTGAAGTTGAAATGGAAGGACATAAGGTTCTTATGTTCGGTTCCAACGCCTACACAGGACTTACAGGAGACCAGCGTATCATTGACGCGGCAAAGGCGGCCCTCGACAAGTATGGCTCGGGGTGCGCGGGCAGCCGCTTCCTCAATGGCACACTCGACTTGCACGTGAGATTGGAAAAAGAGCTGGCTGAGTTTGAAGGGAAAGACGACTGCCTTTGCTTCTCCACCGGCTTCTCGGTGAACTCCGGGGTCATTCCTGCCGTCGTTGGCCGAGGTGATTACATTATATGTGACGACCGCGACCACGCCAGCATCGTGGATGGCCGGCGTCTGTCGTTTGCCCGGCAGCTGCACTATAAGCACAACGACATGGAAGATCTGGAGAACCTGCTGAAAGCTCTTCCGCGCGAAGCCGTCAAGCTGATTGTGGTGGACGGCGTGTTCTCCATGGAGGGAGACTTGTGCAAACTGCCGGAAATCGTGGAGCTGAAGCGCAAGTACAATTGTTCGGTGATGGTGGACGAAGCCCATGGCCTGGGCGTGTTCGGCAACGATGGGCGCGGCGTATGCGACCATTTCGGGCTCACCGACGAGGTGGATTTAATCATGGGCACGTTCTCGAAGTCGTTCGCAAGCATCGGAGGCTTCATCGCTTCGGACAAAGACACCATCAACTTCCTGCGCCACACATGCCGCACTTACATATTCAGTGCCTCGAACACGCCGGCCGCCACGGCCGCCGCGCTTGAGGCACTTCACATCATCAAGGCCGAGCCGGAACGCATCGAGGCCTTGTGGGATGTCACCAACTACGCCCTGCGCCGCTTCCGCGAGGAGGGATTCGAAATAGGCGACACCGAAAGCCCCATCATCCCACTGTATGTCCACGACATAGACAAGACTTTCCTCGTGACAAAGCTGGCTTTCGACGCAGGCGTGTTCATCAACCCGGTGATTCCGCCCGCATGCGCTCCGCAAGACACACTGGTAAGGTTTGCCCTCATGGCTACCCACACCAAGGAACAGGTGGAACGCGGCGTGCAAGCATTGGCAAAGATATTCAGGGAGCAAAACATCATAAAATAACTCTTACAACATTTGCGGATTAGAGAAAAAAGATGTAACTTTGCAGCCGCTTCCACATAAGGCGTATGCCTTTCGAAGCGCGTTCGGGGTGTAGCGCAGCCCGGTAGCGCACCTGGTTTGGGACCAGGCGGCCGCAGGTTCGAATCCTGTCGCCCCGACAGCAGCGGAGGAGATGCACGAATGTGCATCTCCTCCGCTGCTTTTCCTGCCAACTGGACTGTTTTCCCAAGATGCCATGTTTGTAAAAATATTTCGCAACGCAAATTGGTTTTTCACCCATCCTCAGCCGGCCTCGCAACCCATTGACTCACAGCGGCTTTACAAAACGAGGCGTTTCATCTTCCGAAACGGCTCATTTCGCGACCCGAAACGGAGCGTTTTGCAGGCCAAAACAGCCCGAATCGCAACGCAAGACGGCAACCAACCCATGGGGATGCGCATGTTTGTAAACATTTTTCACCCACCCGCATCCCGTCAACCCATTTAGGAAGAACATCTTTCTCTTTGCAATTCAGTTGCAAAGATTTTGGCTTACCTTTGCAAAACGAATCAAACCGTAAGCGAAATATGCAAAAAATCAAGAAAAAGAC
>CAZKMT010000070.1:0-10006 GCA_964554115.1 uncultured Prevotella sp. | reverse complement strand
TCATAGGCTGGGCACTGCTCAGCTGCCTCACGTTCGGCATCGGCTTTCTCTTTCTGCTACCGTATTTTTACACTGCCCGCGCCCATTTCTACGCCGAGCTGAAAGCCAATGACAAAGAGACTGAGACCGCCAACGCCTACGGGAACAATGACATAACCAACAAGCAACAAGCTTTTTAAAATAAAAAAGGAGATTAATATGCTAAGCAAGAAGATTGAAGAGGCGCTCAACGCCCAGATTAACGCCGAGATGTGGTCAGCCTATCTGTACCTTTCAATGTCGGCATACTGCCACTCCAACGGCAAGCCGGGCATGGGAAAATGGTTTGAAGTGCAGTTTCAAGAGGAGCAGGATCACGCCAAAATCATTTTCAACTACGTCATCCGCCGTGGCGGAAAGGTGGAGCTGGCCCCGATAGACGCCGTTCCCACGAAATGGGAATCCATACTCGATGTGTTCGAAAGCACCCTCACCCACGAGCAAAAAGTAACGGACATGATAAACAAGCTGTTCGCACTGACAGCCGCCGAGGACGACTATGCCACGCAGAGCACGCTTAAATGGTTCATCGATGAACAAGTGGAAGAGGAAGAGACGGCTCAGAACATCATCGACAGCCTTAAGATGATAAAGGACAACGGCTACGGTCTCTACATGCTCGACAAGGAATTAGGCAGCCGCACCTACACCCAGGCAGAGCCGCTGACATCGGCAGAGTGAGGCAAGAGACGCACGACAACAGGGCACAAGGCCGCAACCGAGGAGACACGCGCCCACGGCTGCGGCCTTTCCCACTTCAACGACAGAAATATATGAGCAAAGGCAAACTACAGAAATTCGCCGAGATGGAGACGTTCGGCAACGTTTTCCAATACCCTTATTCCGCCATGGAAAACCAGACGTTCGCGATGCGGGGGCGATGGCGCGACGATTATTTCCACAACGACAACCCCATAGTGCTCGAACTGGGCTGCGGCAAGGGCGAATATACGGTGGGACTGGCGCGCCTATACCCTGACACCAATTTCATAGGCGTTGACATCAAAGGCGCAAGGATGTATACCGGAGCCAAGGAGGCACTCGAGACAGGACTGCGCAACGCCGCTTTCCTGCGCACAAACATTGAGATAATAGACCGCTTCTTCGCCCCCGACGAGGTGCAGGAGATATGGCTCACCTTCAGCGACCCGCAAATGAAGAACCCGCGCAAGCGCCTCAGCAGCACCTACTTCATGGAACGCTACCGACAGTTTCTTGCCGACGGCGGCACCATACACCTCAAGACCGACTCCAACTTCCTATTCACCTATACGTCATACATGGCCGGACACAACCGCCTGCCGGTGCTTTTCCGCACCGACGACCTTTACCACACGGAGGGCATTGACGCCGAAACGCGCAAAATACTGAACATCCGGACTTACTACGAGGCGCAGTGGATAGACCGTGGACTGAACATCCGGTACATGAAATTCAGTCTGCCGCGCGATGGCAGACTCGAAGAGCCAAACGTAGAGATACCGGTCGACGAATACCGCAGCTACAAACGAAACAAGCGCAGCGGCCTCGCTACAAGCAAATGAGCGCCGATGGGAAAAGCTCCATCGGCGCTTTTGTGCACCACAGGGGCACAGGGGGAGTACAACGAGGCCGGCGTACCATTCTTTTCATTAGTTTTAGGTATTGCGCAATCACCATTTTTGCGTTAGCTTTGTGGCCGGAAAAAGACAGTCTTCGACGGCTTCGTCCAACACAACCACATCGCATCAAACCACAGCTCATGGAAACAATGAATATAAATCCCGTGGAACTGAAAGTGTTCCTCAACCACGTCTACGAATTTAAGAAAGGTGTCAGGCAGATGGTGCTGTACACGATGAACAAGAAATACGAAGACTTTGCCATACGCCGCCTCAACCGTCAGGGCATACCATACTTCATACAACCCGCCGGGAGAAACAGCGTGAACCTGTTTTTCGGCAAGAGCGAGTGCATCGAAGTGATAAAGCACCTCGTAAACTGCCCGCTCTACGAACTGTCGCCCGAGAAAGACTTCATACTCGGAGCCATGCTCGGCTACAACATCTGCGACCAATGCCGACGCTATTGCAGCCAGATGGAAAAGTCTGTCGGCAAGCGGAAAAGGGCAGAAAGCATTGCGTGCTGACAAGACTGGAACCGACGCGCCGCGGAACATTCCACAAAGCCAACGCCTCTGAACGCCTGTGCGGCCTCGTGCCCGCACGCAGCATCGGGGCGTCTCAAAGCAAAAGCCACGCGCAAGCGGCAGCTTCATTTCCGCCCCAGCCCAAAACAGGAGCGGAAACGCCCCATACGGCTCAGTCAACCACTGCCCCATAGGCTCTATTGTGCCGAAACCTTTGGCGGTTTCGGCACAATTTATTAAATTTGTAGCCGTTAAAGCGAAAACCACAGATGAAAGAATTCGTAATAACCGAGGCCAAGGCAGAGACCGCAGTGCTCGTGGGCTTAATCACGAAAGGGCAGGACGAGGCCAAGACCAAGGAGTATCTCGACGAGCTGGAGTTCCTCGCCGACACGGCGGGCGCAATCACCGTGAAGCGGTTTACGCAGAAGATGGACGGCCCCAGCTCAGTAACCTACGTGGGAAGCGGCAAGCTGGCGGAGATACGGAAGTATATCGAAGACGAAAGCGAGGCCGGCCACGAAGTGGGCATGGCCATATTCGACGATGAGCTGTCGGCCAAACAGATTCGCAACATAGAGAAAGAGCTGAAAGTAAAGATACTCGACCGCACCTCACTCATACTCGACATCTTCGCCATGCGCGCACAGACGGCCGAGGCAAAGACACAGGTGGAGCTGGCGCAACACCGCTACATGCTGCCGCGCTTGCAGCGACTGTGGACGCACCTTGAACGCCAAGGAGGCGGCTCCGGCTCCGGAGGCGGCAAGGGAAGCGTGGGATTGCGCGGCCCGGGCGAGACGCAGCTGGAAATGGACCGACGCATAATACTGCAACGCATCACCCTGCTCAAGCAACGACTTACGGAAATAGACAAGCAGAAAACCACCCAACGCAAGAACCGCGGACGGCTAATCCGCGTGGCACTCGTGGGATACACCAACGTGGGGAAGTCCACGCTGATGAACCTCTTGGCCAAGAGCGAGGTGTTTGCCGAAAACAAACTCTTCGCAACGCTCGACACCACGGTGCGCAAGATGGTAATCGACAACCTGCCGTTCCTGCTGGCCGACACCGTGGGATTTATCCGCAAGTTGCCCACCGACCTCGTGGACTCTTTCAAATCCACACTCGACGAGGTGCGCGAAGCAGACTTGCTGCTGCACATTGTCGACATATCACATCCCGATTTCGAAGAGCAAATAAATGTGGTGGAGAACACACTGAAAGACCTCGGCTGCGCTGACAAGCCATCAATGATTGTGTTCAACAAGATTGATGCCTACAAGTGGGTGGACAAGGACGCCGATGACCTCACGCCTCCCACACGCGAGAACATCTCGCTCGATGACCTGCGCCACACGTGGATGGCTCGCTTGGGTGACGACTGCATATTCATCTCGGCCCGCGAACGGCAAAACATTGATGAGTTGCGCGACGTAATGTACAAGCGTGTGCGCGAACTCCACGTGCAGAAATACCCTTACAACGACTTCCTCTATGAGAGTTACGACCCCTGAATCCGAACTCTTGAACCGCAACCCAGGGCGCGCAGAAGCCTTCACAGCAACTATGCGGACGAACGGGAACGCCGACAGGCAATAGGTTATCAGAAATCCAAAATGCGTATGCGTTCACTTACAGTAGATGAGATAGAAGCCCTCGAACAACGAGGGTGTACAGCCGAAGACTGGACGCGCATAGAAGTGGCAGAAGACTTCACCCCGCAACACATAAGCAATGTGGCATTCTACGGCGATGTGAGCCTCGGAGTGTTCGACAAGCAGGTGGAAGTAAGCGAAGGATTCCGCAGACATTCCGGCCTGCGCAACGCTGTGTTGCGCGATGTCACGGTGGGCGACAACTGCCTGATAGAGAACATCGGCATTCACATCTGCCACTATACCATCTGCGACGAATGCTACATAGCCAACGTGGGGATGCTCGTCTCGGGTGATGGAGCCACATTCGGCGAGGGCAACGTGGTGTCGGTGCTCAACGAGGGCGGCGAGGGCAACGTGGTGATATACAGCGAACTGACCTCACAGATGGCCGACTTCATGGTAAGAAGCGCAGCCGACCGCACGCTGTGGGAGCAGCTGCACGCCATGGCGAACGCTTTCACGGCGCACCACCGCGCGCCGCGCGCCACGGTGGGCTACAGCGTCAAGATTGTCAATACGCGCGAAATCATAAACGTAATCATCGGCGACGAGTGCGAGATTAGCGGCGCATCGCGACTCTGCGACTGCACCATCATGGGCACAGACGAGGCCGGCGTGTTCGTTGGCAACGACGTGGTATGCGAGAACACGGTAGTGCAGGCCGGCTCATCCATAGTGGACGGGGCGAGACTTTACAACTGCTTCGTGGGCGAGGCCTGCCATGTGGGGCGCGGATTCACGGCAGAAAGCAGCCTTTTCTTTGCCAATTCATACATGGACAATGGCGAAGCCTGCGCCGCCATCTGCGGCCCGTTCAGCGTCAGTCACCACAAGTCAACGTTGCTTATCGGGGGCCGTTACTCGTTCTTCAACGCCGGGTCGGGCACCAACTTCAGCAACCACGCCTACAAACTCGGCCCAATCCACTACGGCACATTGGCGAGGGGAACGAAGACGGGCAGCGGAGCGCACCTACTGTGGCCCGCCAACATAGGGGCGTTTTCAGTGTGCTTAGGCAAGATAGAGAACCACCCCGACACGCGGCAGATGCCGTTCTCCTACGTGATAGGCTCCGCCGGAAACACTTACATAGTGCCGGGGCGCAACCTAACCACAGTGGGCACATACCGCGATGTGGCCAAATGGCCGCGCCGCGACAAGCGGCAACGGACGGGGCGGCTAAGCATCGTCAACTTCGACTGGCTGTCGCCCGCCGTAATCTCCGACGTGGTGGAGGCGCGACGCCGGCTCATCTCACTGCGCGAGGAGCACGAAGCCGACGCAGACACATTACATTTCGGAGGATGCCTGATAAAGAGACGGTGGGTCGACGAGGGCATTTCTCTCTACGACATGGCCGTGCGCCTCTATCTGGGACGCGCCATACAAGGCCACTACTGCGAGCTTCCGGAAAGCTCCATCGGCACCGGCGGATGGACAGACTTGGGCGGAATGCCCGTGCCCGAGGCCGAAACATACAGGCTGGCAGACGACATCCTCACAGGCATGGTGGACGAGTTGCAACTCGTAAACGACCGCTTTCTGTCCATGAACGCCGCATACGAAGAATACAAATGGAACTATACTTACCGCCTCGCGCTCGATTACTACAAGCTCGACACGCTCACCGAGGATGACCTGCGACACTTGCAGGCCGACTACGATGTCGCCGTCACCGAATGGAAAGCCGCCGTGCGCCGCGACGCCGAACGCGAGTTCGCGCTCGGCGATGTGGAACACGGCACGCTGGCCGACTTTCTCGAACAGCTCGACGGACAGGAACAGAGATGAGTCCGCCTCCAACGCGACAACAATAAAATAACCACAAAACACATGAAAATAAGGAAACTGAGAACCATCACAGCCGCTTTCATGGTCACAATGGCCACAATGGCGGCCACCGCAAAGGACTATAAGTATCAGACCGTGGCGGACGACCCGATGAAAGCCCGCATATACACGCTCGACAACGGACTGAAAGTCTACCTGACAGTGAACGACGAGAAGCCGCGCGTACAGACTTACATAGCCGTGCGCACCGGAAGCCGCAACGACCCACCGGAAACCACCGGACTGGCACACTACCTCGAGCACCTGATGTTCAAGGGCACGCAAACCTACGGCACCACCGACTACGCTGCGGAGAAGCCTTTGCTTGATGCCATCGAGGCCAAGTATGAGCATTACCGCACCTTGACGGACGAGGAAGCGCGCAGGGAATGCTACCGCGAGATAGACAGCCTCTCGCAGCTCGCAGCCCGTTTCTTCATCCCCAACGAGTACGACAAGCTGATGGCTTCCATCGGGGCGCAGGGCACCAATGCCTATACCGGCAATGATGTGACATGCTACACAGAAGACATTCCGGCCAACGAAATAGAGAATTGGCTGAAGATAGAGGCAGACCGATTTGAAAATATGGTGATACGCGGCTTCCACACCGAACTGGAAGCCGTCTACGAAGAGAAGAACATGTCGCTTACCACCGATTTCGTAAAGGCTTACGAAGCCATGAATGCCAAGCTGTATCCGGGTCATCCCTACGGCACGCAGACTACGATAGGCACGCAGGAACACCTGAAAAATCCCTCGATAACCAACATAAAGAATTTCTTCAAGCACTATTACGTGCCAAACAACGTGGCTATCTGTATGTCGGGAGATTTCAATCCCGATTCTGTCGTGGCTTTGGTAGACCGTTATTTCGGCCGGTGGCAGGCTTCTCCGGCACTGTCGAGGCCTGAATATCCCGCACTGGCAGAGGCCAAAGCGTCGACAGACACCACCGTGGTGGGCATCGAAGCCGAGTGCCTGCTGATAGGCTGGAGGTTCAAATACGCCGCCGACCTGCAGAACGACACGCTCAGCGTCATCGCCAAAATGCTGGCCAACGGCAAGGCGGGGATGATGGAAACAGACCTCGAGCAAAAGATGCTCGTGCGCAGCGTGTCCGTGGGAACTGATGACATGGCCGACTATACCACGCTGCTAATGATGGCGCAACCCAAGGACGGCCAGACACTCGCGGAGCTTCGCGACCTCGTGATGGGCGAGATTGCCAAGTTGCGCGACGGAGACTTCGATGACGACTTGCTGCCATCGGTCATAAACAACATGAAACTCGATTACTACAAAAGCCTGCGCGACAACGAGATGCGTGCCGACATGTTCGTCACGGCATTCATCTTGGGTCGCCCATGGGAGATGGAAGTGGAGCGGCTCAACCGCATATCGGGCATCACCAAGGAGCAGATTGCAGACTTCGCGAGCAAGCACCTGCTCGACAACTACGTGTGTGTGTACAAGGAAATGGGCAACGACACTACCATAAAAAAGATAGAAAAGCCGCAGATAACGCCCATATCCGCGAACCGCGACCTGCAAAGCGACTTCATGAAAGAAATGACTGAGGCTGAAGCCACGCCCATAGAGCCTCGTTTCCTTGATTTCAACAGAGATCTGAACACCTGCCAGACGGCATCTGGCGTGCCTGTCATATACAAACAAAACACCGAAGACGGACTCTTCGACCTGACTTACCGCTATGAGTTCGGCACCGAAGACGTGAAAGACATGGACCTCGCGCCCGACTATCTTTACTACATCGGCACCGCCACAAAGACCGCACAGCAAGTGAAACAGGAGTTCTACAAACTGGCGTGCAACTACAACATCCGCGTGAGGGCAGACCACGTGGAGGTCTCCCTGAGCGGGCTCGGCGAGAACATGACGCAGGCCGTGGCCCTGCTCGATGACCTGCTGAACAATGCCGCGGGCGACACCGAATCGTTCAACAAATATCTCGACATGCTCGCAAAGGCGCGCTCCGACAAAAAGACCAACCAAAACACTAACGTCTCCTATCTGTTCATGTACGGCAGGTACGGCGCTTACAACCGGCTGCGCAACCAATCTGGCGTCAACGAGCTGCGCGCCGCAGGCCCGCAGACCCTAACCGACATGCTGAAACGCCTTTCCGGCTACAAGCACACCATATTATATTACGGCCCGATGGAGCAAAGCGAGTTTGTCGGCGTGATGGACAGCGAGCGCCATCTGGCTTCCACACTGGCCGAAGTGCCCAAAGGCAAGCCATACACCATGGAACTCACGCCCGACAACGAGGTTTACATCGCCCCCTATGATGCCAACAACATCTTCATGATACAATTCCACAACGAGGGTCGCCGGTGGAATCCGGAAGAAGCTCCGGTGCAGGAAATGTTCAACGAATACTTCGGAGGAGGCATGAACACGGTAGTGTTCCAGGAGCTGCGCGAGACGCGCGGACTGGCCTACAGTGCCTACGCAACCTACAACGCGCCCTCGCGCAAGGATGACCCGGAGGCGTTCTTCACCTACATCGTGTCGCAAAACGACAAAATGACCGACTGCATAACCGTGTTCAACAGCATACTCGACACCGTGCCGCAGTCGCAGGCAGCCTTCGAGATTGCGCGGCAGAGCCTCATGAAGAAGCTGCAAAGCGAGCGCACGACACGTTTCGACGTGCTGCGGGCATACGTGAACGCCACCCGCCTCGGCATAGACTACGACATCAACGAGCGCATCTACAACGCCCTGCCCGCGCTAAGCCTTGACGACATCGTTGACTTTGAGCGTAAAAACGTGGCAAACAAGACTTTACGCTACATAATACTCGGCAACGAGAACGAGCTCGACATGGAGAAGCTCGGCAAAATAGGCCCCATAAAGCGACTCTCCACGGAAGACATATTCGGCTATTGACAGAGACCGCCGGTGGCTTCGCTGCCATCGGCGGCTTACAAAATGATTTGGGAGGCACGGCTTATGTCGACGTTTGATGTCGCAGAAACCCTGCCTCCCAAATTCTTTTGTCACCTTTCGCAGCCCCACCGTGATGGGGTGCGAGTGGTAGCCTGCCCCACCCCACAACCCAAAAGGCCTGCCACGGGTGGCGGCTGCCTACTCCTTTACCTCAACTACCTGCGTCGGGGCTTGCTCCTTGTTGCGGCGGTTGGTTACGGTCACCACAGCCTGCGCAAGGTTTATGAATGCAAGGCCTGTCATACTGTCGGAGTTGCAGGCGGCGGGCTCACCCGTGTCGCCACTCTCGCAGATGCTCTGCACGAGTGGTATCTGCGCCAGCAGTGGCACGCCCATCTCGGCGGCCAGTTCCTTGCATCCCTCACGCCCGAAGATATAGTACTTGTTTTCGGGCAATTCCGCCGGCGTAAACCACGCCATATTCTCCACAAGCCCGAGTATCGGCACGTTCACCTTGTCGTTTCTGTACATGTCAATGCCCTTGCGCGCATCGGCCAACGCCACCTTTTGCGGCGTACTGACGATGACTGCGCCGGTGATGGCGAGCGTCTGCAAGAGCGTGAGATGGATGTCGCTCGTGCCCGGCGGCGTATCGAGGATGAAGTAATCGAGGTCGCCCCAGTCGGCATCGGCGATGAGTTGCTTCAGCGCGTTCGACGCCATGCCGCCGCGCCAGAGCGTGGCCGTATCGGCATTCACGAAAAAGCCTATGCTGAGTAGCTTCACCCCATACCTCTCTATCGGCTCTATGAGCTGTCGTCCGTCTTTCTCCACGGCGTATGGACGCGCGTCTTCCACATGGAGCATCTTGGGAACAGACGGGCCGAATATGTCGGCATCGAGCAGTCCCACCCTGTAGCCGAGGCGCGACAAGGCAATGGCCAGATTGACAGCGACAGTGCTCTTGCCCACGCCGCCCTTTCCCGAGCTTACAGCTATGACGTTCTTCACCTGCGGGAGCATCTTGCCCGGCTCCGGACGAGGCTTCGACTTGAACTCCGCAGTGATGTCCACCAGCACGTCGCGGGCCACATGGTAATGTATCGCGGCTTCGGCAGCCTTGAGTGTCGACTTGAGAAACGGGTCGGTGTCGCGCGGGAATATCAGCGAGAACGATACCGACATGCCATCTATCCTTATGTTGTCGGCCACCATGCCGCTCGCCACGAGATTTTTCTTCGTGCCGGCATAGGTCACCGTTGCCAGCGCATCAAGAATGAGTTTCGGATAAAGTTTCATATTGTTTCCTATATAGTTTCACCCTTGACGATAGCAAATACCGTGCCGAAACGCTTCCCTGACGCGCCGTCTTTGGCATAGGTTTGCCGCAGCCACCGTATTGTAAAAATATTTCACAATGCGAACG
>CAZKMT010000069.1:0-10124 GCA_964554115.1 uncultured Prevotella sp. | reverse complement strand
GTAGTCAACTTAATCAAACTACACGTCAATGGAAATTCACTTATCGTGAAACACAGCATACCAATTCCGATCTCAATTTCACTCAACCTGTCTTTTCTGAGCCTCCAAAGAAATAATCGCCCGAACCGTTTCGTCTCATTTGAGTAGCTGCATTTGTACGCCGTATGAACCTATTGTAGATGCACTAAGACGACACCGGACTCTCAGAAAGCTACAGAAAACATAAGCGAGCCCTATCAAACTCCATTTCGAGATAATGATAGGGCTCGCTTTTTCCTGTTGTATTGTCACGCATTGACAATAAAGTTAAGAAAGTGGATTGTAGTCTCCCCCTTGTCGTAGGCCGGCCAGACGGGCTGAAATAACCGACAGGCTTGCTGGTGGCAGAAGCCATGGTGGATGGTTGCAGGTGGGTGGCTGGCGATTCGGGTGGGCATGGCGAAAAGTTTTTTGGAAAAAAGCCGGAAAAGTTTTGCCATTCCAAGAAAAAACACTACCTTTGCACTTGCAAACAGGAAATGAAACTGTATGCGGAATTGGGATATGGTGTAATGGTAACACTACAGATTCTGGTCCTGTCATTCTTGGTTCGAGTCCGAGTATCCCAACGAGAGGCTTCCTTAGGGAAGCCTTTTTACGTTGTTTCTCGTGTTTTTTGTTTACCTTTGCAAAGTAAACTATATGGCAATGAAGCGAATTGTGTCATTGGCTATGCTCTTGTGGGTGTGCGGTGCGATGTCGGCTGCCGTTGACTCCGTGATGGTGGTTAGGGGATATGTGCTCGATACCGATGGCAACCCGCTGCCCGGAGTTCGTGTGCGCTTCGCTGACGATGGCGGCGCGGCCACCGGCGATGGTGGCTATTTCGAGCTGTCCGTGCCCGTTGACGCGCGGCTTTTGGAGGCTGAGTGCATGGGTTTCAAGCCGCTGGTTTACAGCATGGAAAGGCCGGGTGACGTACAGGTGCTCGTGATGCAGGCGGATACCGAGCTGCGCGAGGTGGTGGTCACGTCGGGAAGCGGCATCGGCACCTTGAAAGGTGTGGGCGTGCTTAACACCGAGAGCATAACGGCCCAAGGCTTGACGCGCGCCGCCTGTTGCAACCTGTCGGAAAGTTTCGAGACCAACCCGTCGGTAGACGTGGCCTACAGCGATGCCGTTACCGGCGCCAAGCAGATACAGCTGCTCGGCCTGGCGGGCACGTATGTGCAGATGCTCACGGAGAATTTCCCGAACCTGCGCGGGGCGGCCTCTGTGTATGGACTTGACTACATCCCCGGCCCGTGGATGCAGAGCATACAAATCTCGAAAGGGGCGGCCTCTGTGCGTAACGGCTGCGAGGCCGTGACGGGGCAGATAGACGTGGAATACAAGAAACCCAAGGTGGCCGACCCGCTGTTTGTCAACCTTTTCGGCAGCTCTTCCGGCCGTTTGGAGGGCAATGTAGTGGGTGCGGTGGAGCTTAACAGCCGTCTCTCCACGGCACTCTTCGTGAACTACTACAACGAGGAACGCTCGCACGACAAGAATGGCGACACATTCCTCGACATGCCTCGGATGCAGGCTTTCAGCGCGATGAACCGTTGGCACTACCAGACGCCGCGCTTTGTGTCGCAGACAGGCGTGAAAGTGTTGGCGGACAGGCGCGCCAGCGGCCAGACGGAGCACACCATCGGTGATGCCGCAGGCTATGCGCCATATACGATAAGCAACGATGTCAACCGCGTGGAGCTGTTCTCCAAAAACGGCTTCATACTTAATGGGGAACGCAACGAGAGCGTGGCGCTCATCGTTTCAGGCTCATACCACAGCCAGCAGTCAGACTATGCTGGCAGCACGTACAACGTATATGAATCCAACGTGTATGCCTCGGCGCTCTATGAGGGAAGCTTTGGCAAGGCGCACAAGCTGGCCGCCGGCATGAACGCGAACTGGGACGGCTACGAGCAGCGCGGCAGCGTGGTGGAGGAGTGCAGCCCGCAATGGCGCAGCACCGGCGAGACCACGGTGGGCGCGTATGCGGAGTACACGTGGACACCGGGCGCAGGCCTTACGATGATGGCAGGCCTGCGTGCCGACCACAGTTCGCTCTACGGGTGGTTCGCCACGCCCCGGCTGCATGTAAAGTATGATGTGGCATCGTGGCTGAAGCTGCGGGCATCGGCGGGCAGGGGCTACCGCACCACATTCGTGCTGCCGGAAAACAGCTATCTGCTGGCCAGCAGCCGCACGCTGCACATAGCCTCCGACATCGACCGTGAGAGCGCATGGAACTATGGACTGACAGCCTCGTTGCTCGTGCCTGTGGGCGGCAAGGATTTGGCTGTTAATGCAGAATGGTTTTACACTGATTTCCAAAACCAGGTGGTGACCGACATGGACAGCGATGCCCATGCCGTTTATTTCTATAACCTCGACGGGCGGTCGTCGTCAAATGTGTTTCAGGTTGACGCAAGCTATTCTTTCTTCCGTGGTTTTACGCTGTTGGCTGCTTACCGTTGGATGGATGTGAGGTGCACCTATGGAGGGCGCACCATGAGCAAGCCCTTGACGAGCCGTTACAAGGCCATGGCCACGGCGTCGTATGAGACACGCTTGAAGAAGTGGCAGTTAGACCTTACGGTGCAGTTGAACGGTGGTGGCCGTATGCCGACGCCCGATGCCGACAATCCGTTGTGGGCGACAACGTTTCCCGCCTACGCGCAGCTGAGCGCGCAAGTGACGCGGCGCTTCCGCCGGTGGAGCGTCTATGTGGGAGGCGAGAACCTTACCGGCTACAAGCAAGAAGCTCCCGTGGTGGCGGCCGATGCCCCATATGGTTCTGACTTCGATGCGACTATGGTGTGGGGTCCCACGATGGGGCGCAAGTTTTATGCAGGCATACGCTACCACATCCCGAAGATGTGAGCGGCGGTATATGCCGGGCAGGAGGGCATTGACACGTGATGCCGATGTCGTTGCCGGTGTGACAAACCAAATAAAAGATAGATATGAAGATTAGGACAATGGGGTTGGCGGCACTGTTCGCCATGGCTATGCCGCTTTCGGCGCACGCCGCCGGGGGCGATGAGGATGAAAGCAAGAAGTCGGAAGTGACTTTCCTTGTCTCGATGACATGCGAGAATTGCCGGAAACGCATAGAAGACAACATCTCGTTTGAGAAAGGCGTCACCGCCTTGAATGTTGACCTGTCGCAGAAGACGGTCAGCATAGAGTACAACACAGGCAAGACTTCGCCCGACAAGTTGGGCGAAGCCATACGCAAGTTGGGCTACACAGCCACGCCATTGAGTCGCGTGCAGAAAGCTGCCGCTGACTCTACGGTAGTGAGGACGGGCGAATAGACACCGCAAAACAGCGCGTGAGCCATGCAGATGTGGTGTGTCTGTATGGCTCACGCCGCAGTGACGGCCTTTGGCCGTGTCATTTCACGAGAATCACCAGATACTTGCTCGTACTCCAGAACTGCTGTGGGTTGGTTATGCGGAGCACGTATTGCTTGTTGGCGTCGCGCTGGAGCGTGTAGCTGTTTGCGGGGTGCGACGTGAGCATCTTGGCCGAGCGCGAGTACAGCTTGATTTCTTTCTCCAACCGTATGTCTATCTTGGTGAAGTAGTTGCGGTTGAAGTTGGCTTGCAGCACTTTCCCGTCTACGAGTATTTTCTGCTCTTTCAGTTCGTCTTTCGTGCCGAACACGTACCATGCCGCGTTCAGTTGCTTGTCTTGTTCGGTGATGGTTTCCGTCTTCTTTTGCCCCTCGGCAGTGAGGTTGCTCACGTTGGTGTTGAGGCTGGCTATCTTCTCGTCGAGGTCCATGATGCGGATGTCCTTGGCCTCAAGTTCGGCGCGCAGTTTCTGTAGCTGCTGGTCTTTTTCCTCCATCTGCCTCGTAAGGTTTTCGATGGTGCGTTGCAACTCGGTCACCTTGAGGGAGCTTTCGCGCGCCTGCTGTTGCAGTTTGGCTATGAGCTCGCGGTTCTGCTTCATCGTCGACTGTATGAACTGTAGGTTTTCGCGTATGCGTTGCTCCCTGTTGGCTCCCTCGCCCTGCTTGGCCAGGCTCAGGCGGTTTTCTGCCTCGTTGATTTCGCGGAATCCCTCTTCGATTTCGTTCATTGTGGCCATCAAGTCGTTGATTTCATTTTCTTTCTGGACGATGACTTGATTAAGCGAGTCGCGTTGCCTGGCCGTAGCGCGGTCTGTGGCAGACTTGTCTTGGTTGCAAGCCGCGAGTGCCATAAAGCACGTTGCGATAAGCAGTAGTTTTTTCATAACAGATTCATTCTTTGATTTTTTGTTTTACATTCTCGTTGCGGCCGGCCACCACGAGCACTATCTCGCCGCGAGGCTCCACAGCCTCAAAGTGCGCCGCAATGTTTTCCAGCGTGCCGCGCACGCATTCTTCATGCACCTTGGAAATCTCACGGCAGACACACGCTGCCCTTTCGCCGCCGAAAGCTTCGGCCAGCTGGGCCAGCGTCTTGCGCAGCCGGTATGGCGACTCGTAGAACACCATCGTGCGTGTCTCTTCGCGCAGGGTGTCGATGCGGCTGGCGCGCCCTTTCTTCTGCGGCAGGAATCCCTCGAACACAAAGCGGTCGCAGGGAAGCCCGCTTGCCACCACTGCCGGCACCAAAGCCGTGGCACCCGGAAGGCATTGCACCTCGACGCCCGCCCTCACGGCCTCGCGCACAAGGAAAAAACCCGGGTCGCTGATGCCCGGCGTGCCTGCGTCGCTAACCAAGGCCACCGTCTCGCCGCCTTGCAGGCGCTCCACGATGGCGGCCGTCGTGCCATGCTCGTTGAACTTGTGGTGGGCGGCAAGGTGGTTGCTGATGCCATAGTGCTTCAGCAGGATGCCCGATGTGCGGGTGTCCTCGGCCAGTACGATGTCGGCTTCCTTGAGAATCCTGACGGCACGGTAAGTCATATCTTCCATGTTTCCCACCGGTGTGGGAACAATGTATAATCTGCCCATCTTATCTGCAAATGTACCTAAATGTTCTTTAAGACCCAAAAAAAACGGCAAAAACTTTGCAATTTTTTATGCGTATTTGTACTTTTGCGTCCAAATGACAGACAACTTGGAAGGGGAGGCGCACCGCCGTGGAAGGATAGAAGTGGTGTGCGGCTCGATGTTTTCCGGAAAGACCGAAGAACTGATACGCCGCATGAGACGGGCGGAGTTTGCGCGGCAGACGGTGGAGATATTCAAGCCATCGATAGACACGCGATATTCGGATGCGGACGTGGTGAGCCATGACCGCCATTCCATACGCTCTACGCCAATAGGTTCGTCGGCGCAGATACTGCTCCTCGCCTCGGGCATCGACGTGGTGGGCATTGACGAGGCACAGTTTTTCGATGACGGCCTGCCCGAAGTTTGCAGCCAACTGGCCAACCGCGGCACCCGCGTGATAGTGGCGGGGCTCGACATGGACTTCAAGGGACGTCCGTTCGGCCCGCTGCCGGCATTGTGCGCCATAGCCGATGATGTCACGAAGGTGCATGCCATCTGTGTGCGCTGTGGCGCGCTGGCATACGTCAGCCACCGCACGGTGCCGGGCGACAAGCGCGTGATGCTCGGCGAGACGGGCGAATATGAGCCGCTCTGCCGTGACTGTTACAACAAAGCCATGGCCAAGGAGGCCGCCGCAAGGCGATAATCGGACAAACGATTGTTGATACGGAAGAGCATGATAGACAAGACCATAACTTTCGACAGGTTTGTGCGGGGACTGCTCTGCGCCTTGTTGGTTGGTGCCATATTTTGCGTGCTCGATTATCTTGGAAGCGTGTTGCTGCCTTTCTTCGTGGCGTGGCTGCTGGCATACCTTATCTATCCCATCGTGTGCTTCGTGCAATACAGGCTGCATGTGCGGGGACGTGTGCTGTCAATCGTCATCACCCTCGTGCTGCTTGCCGGTGTCATGACGGGCATAGCCTACCTTGTCATACCGCCAATGTTTGAGCAGTTCGAGAGGCTGGGATACCTCGTCACGCAATACCTGCACGAAAAGACGCACATCAGTAATTTCCCACATGCCATCCGCACATGGATAGAAGAAAACAGCCAAAGCATACAGGACATATTCACTGACAGCGAGGTGAAGAAAGCCCTCAGCGATACCATGCCAAAGCTGTTCTCCATGATAGGACATACGGCGAACATGGTCATGAACGTCATTGCATCGCTTATAACGCTGCTCTATCTCTTTTTCATCCTGCTCGACTACGAAAAGCTGGCCTCGGGCTTCATAAGGATATTCCCCCAAAAGAACCGCCCCTTTTGGAAAGAGCTTGTAAGCGATATGGAACGTGGGCTCAACAGCTATATCCGCGGGCAAAGCCTTGTGGCACTGTGCATAGCCATACTGTTTTGCATAGGCTTCACCATCATCGGTTTTCCCATGGCCATTGGCATGGGCATTATGATAGGCATAATGAGCCTCATTCCTTACGTGCATGGGCTTGCGCTGATACCGATGGTGTTTCTGTCGCTGCTGAAAGCTGCCGACACCGGGCAGAATTTCTGGATAATCCTGGCTTCTGCCGTAGGTGTGTTTGTCATAGTGCAAGTGATAACCGACACGGTGCTTGTCCCAAAGATAATGGGCAAGGCCATGGGGCTTAACCCGGCGGTGCTGTTGCTCTCGTTGTCAGTGTGGGGCACGCTGCTCGGCTTCATAGGCCTTATAATAGCCCTGCCCCTCACGACGCTCATCATAGCCTATTACAAACGCTATGTGACAAAGGAATATGACGATGTGGCAGAGGGCGTACCCTCGGGTGAGCGTGGGGTAGAGGCCGGGGGTGCCACGAGTGGCAATGTAACTGCCGAATAGCATGGCGTAAGGTTCCGGCGGCTGTCGCGACAGCCGCATGAGCCGGCACAAACAAAAAACCAAGCGAAATGTTTTGATTTTCGCTTGGTTTTCAGTAACTTTGCACCCGCTTTTCGCGATATATCCAAAACATAAACATAAACTCATGATTAATTCACAGGAAATAAAGAAAGGCACATGCATCCGCCTTGACAACCAAGTGTGGATTTGCATTGATTTCCAACACGTTAAGCCAGGCAAGGGAAACACTGTGATGCGTACCAAACTGAAAAACGTCACAGATGGCCGGGTGCTCGACCGCACATTCCAAATAGGCTTCAAGCTTGAAGACGTGCGCATAGAACGCCGCCCTTACCAATACCTCTACGAAGACCAGACGGGCCGCATATTCATGAACCAAGAAACTTTCGAGCAGATACCCATATCCAACGACCTCGTTATCGGAGTTGAATACATGAAGGAAAGCGATGTGGTGGAGGTGGTGACCGACACCACCGACGGCACAATACTCTATGCCGAAATGCCCGTGAAGACCAACTTGAGGGTAACGCACAGCGAGCCGGGCGTGAAAGGCGATACCGCCACCAACGCAACAAAGCCCGCAACGCTTGAAACGGGCGTTGAGATACGTGTGCCTCTGTTCATCAACGAGGGCGACCTCATACAGGTTGACACTCGCGATGGCAGCTATCTCAGCCGTGTAAAGGAATAAGGATGTGGCAGCGTGGCGGTTGCCATGAATGCCCACACTGTAAATTTGTAGATTGACTGCAAACGTATAAAGGGGAAGACTTAACTTCCCCTTTTCCTTTTTAAAAGACCACTGTAAAACATGAAGTACACAAAGTTTTGTGTCTAACTCTTGGGTGCAGTTCAAACCCTTGCCCCCCCCCTTAAATTCATAACGTGTCTTGAAAATCAAACATTGTAATTGGTAAAAAACTCATAAAATGTGATAAGCAGTGCTTCTCCTTGCCTATATTGTCTTCTCATTTGATGCATTGAACACAGCAATTCCGGCGTGCAGTACAGGGGTGTATGCGATAGCTTCTATGATGTGCCACGCATGTGTCTTGGTTGGTTTCATGTGCCTTGCTGCACTCGCCCCGAACTATTTGCGCATCAGACTGAAAGTACGTTAAACCGCATGACGCACTTTGTTTATGTCCATGTTGACAGCCGTCTTGCACCCTGCAGGCTTCCAGTTCGATTCACTTTGTCGTTCCCATGACGCTTTAACAATTATTGATTGCATTCAATCTGCATTTGACTATAATATGTGACGATTTGCAATCAAAAATATTGAAATATATTTCAATTAGTAAAATAGCCTGTCTTTATTGTTTTTAAAAACCGTGATAATTTGTCATTTTGATATAATTTTCGTACTTTTGCGGCTAAAATGCAAACAAATCGAAGTTAAATTACAGACAAAAGCAACCAAATATGATAAAAAAATTGTATAATGCAGATTATGAGCACGATTCTTGTGGTGTGGGTATGGTTGTCAACATACATGGCAACAAGAGTCATGGTTTGGTCGACAATGCCTTGAAGGTGCTTGAAAACATGCGCCACCGCGGGGCCGAAGGAGCCGACAACAAGACCGGCGATGGCGCGGGCATCATGCTTCAGATACCTCACGAGTTCATACTTCTGCAGGGGATTCCCGTGCCCGAAAAAGGGAAATACGGCACGGGGCTGGTTTTCCTGCCCAAGGACACGCAGCGGCAGTCTGAAATCCTGTCGGTGATGATAGAGGAGATTGAGCGTGAGGGCTTGTCGCTCATGCACTTGCGTAATGTGCCGACCAATCCCGAATGTCTCGGCGAGGTGGCTTTGGCGTCCGAACCGGCCATAAAGCAATTGTTCGTGACGGGTGTCACCGACGACCACGTTCCCGTGTTCGAGCGCACGCTCTACATCATCCGCAAGAAGATAGAGAAGCGCGTGAAAGACAAAGACTTCTACATCTGCTCGCTCTCGAGCAAGAACATAGTGTACAAGGGTATGCTCTCGAGCCTGCAATTGCGGCAATACTTCCCCGACCTCACGAACAGTTACTTCACCAGTGGGCTGGCGTTGGTTCACTCGCGCTTCTCCACAAACACGTTCCCCACGTGGAGCTTGGCGCAGCCTTTCCGTCTCTTGTGCCACAACGGCGAGATAAACACCATACGCGGCAACCGTGGATGGATGCAGGCGCGCGAGAGCGTGCTCGACTCCGAAGCGTTGGGCGACATACGCGCCATCTCGCCCATCGTGCAGCCCGGCATGAGCGACTCTGCCAGCCTTGACAACGTGTTCGAGTTTTTCGTCATGAGCGGCCTGTCGCTGCCTCATGCCATGGCCATCATGGTGCCCGAGAGCTTCAATGACAAGAATCCCATATCGGAAAATTTGAAGGCGTTCTACGAATACCACTCCATACTCATGGAGCCATGGGATGGCCCCGCCGCGCTGCTGTTCAGCGACGGGCGTTTTGCCGGCGGTATGCTCGACCGCAACGGTCTGCGTCCGGCGCGCTACACCATCACCACCAATGATATGATGGTCGTTGCCTCGGAAGTGGGCGTAATGGACTTCGACCCCACCGAGATAGCCGAGAAAGGGCGTCTGCAGCCTGGAAAGATACTGCTCATCGACACACAGGAGGGGCGCATCTACTACGACGGCGAGATAAAGGAACGCCTTGCGACAGCTCATCCGTACCGCCAGTGGCTGTCGACCAACCGCATACAGCTCGAGAAGCTCAAGAGCGGACGCAAGGTGGACAACAGCCTGCCCGACCTCGTGCGCCGCGAGCTGATGTTCGGCTACGGCGAGGAAGATGTCGATGGGACCATTGTGCCGATGGCTATCAACGCCCAAGAGCCGACAGCCGCCATGGGCAACGACACACCGCTGGCCGTGCTCAGCGAGCGGCCGCAGACGTTCTTCAACTACTTCCGCCAGCAATTCGCGCAGGTGACGAACCCCGCCATCGACTCAATACGCGAGAGCCTCGTCATGTCGCTAACCGAATACATCGGCCGCGTGGGCACGGGCATACTCCAGCCCGACGAGACCAACTGCAAGATGGTGCGCCTGCCGCATCCCATACTGAACAACACGCAGCTCGACATACTCTGCAACATCCGCTACAAAGGCTTCAACACCGTGAAGCTGCCTATCCTCTTTGAGTGCGCGCGCGGCGAGGAGGGCCTGCGCAACGCC
The DNA here is from genome assembly GCA_964554115.1 of uncultured Prevotella sp. Lineage (GTDB taxonomy): Bacteria > Bacteroidota > Bacteroidia > Bacteroidales > Bacteroidaceae > Prevotella. Next base: position 63 of record CAZKMT010000069.1, on the reverse strand, counting down.
CTCGACAGCCTGTGCAAGCAGGCTGAGCGCAGCGTTGACGAGGGCTACAATTATATAATACTG